>DATHJG010000414.1:0-3654 GCA_035489875.1 Solirubrobacteraceae bacterium
CGCGTGCCGAGTACGTATCCGAGGCCCAGTCCGGCCACGAACAGGATCTTGCCTTTCACAGTGCACTCCGTTCTTCGCGGGTCCGTACCGTGTCAGCCTAACCCTGTGGCTCCTGGTCGCCACCCAGCCGACTCCCGGATACGGCGTCGGCCTGGGCGACGACGGCGGCGATGCCGGTCCCGCTTTCAGACTCCCCCACGTACTGCATTCCGTCAACGGCATGCATCCGTTGGGCAGCCCGTTCCCAGGGAACGATCGCGCTGTCGATGAGGGATGCGATGGGCGTCCCGAGCAGGACCGTCGCGTCGCTCACGGCCCGGGCTTCGATCTCGCGGACGCCCCCGTCGAGCGTCCCGTCGTAGGACAGGCGGAGCACGTGACGCCCTCCCGCCGTCTCCGCGACCCACGGCCACTTCGCGGTGACGTGCGTCAGGGCGCGCGCCGCGACGCCGGCTCCCGCCGCGACCAGCACCCCGGTGCCGCGCGGCGCCGCATCGAGCTCCGGCGCATCGACCACGAGGGTGACGAGGGTGACCCGCCGTCCCTGCTCCGCCTGCCCCGTCACGCCGGGCGCGGCGATGAGCACATCGCCCGGAACCCGCTCACCGCCTTCGAGCCGTGCCCCGTCCGCATCGACCTCGACGACCCGCGCACCCGTACGCACCTCGACCCCGAACCGGGCGAGCTCGGCGGCGAGCGCGACGACCAGCCGCACCACGCCCCCGCGGATGCCCGCGACCTGCGAACCGGCGGGCGCTCGGGCGCGCAGGCCGCGGACCGCGGCGGCCAGGGTGACATCGCGCCGCATCGCGGCACGCAGTCCCGGGTGGGCGCGGTCGATCGGGAGGTCGGAGGGATCCGTCGAGTGCACACCGCGCACCACCGGGGCGACGAGTCCGTCGAGCACCCCGCGGCCCATGCGACGTTCGACGAGTTCGCCGAGGGTGACGGCGCGCGACCCGATGAAGCCGGGCAGGATCGCGTCGAGCTCCGCCCGCATGGCAGCGCGGGTGCCGATCGCCGCGATGACGTCCGCCGCGAGCGGCGTTCCGGGGATCCCGAGGACGCTCGACTTGGGAAGCGGGACCGCACTCCCGTCGGCACGGTACAGCCAGGCGGGGCTGGGGGACGGGCCGACGATGTCGTCGCCGAGCCCGAGTGCGGTCGCGAGCGCCGCCACCTGCCCGCCGCGCGTCGCGAACGACTCGGCCCCCGCATCCAATTCGATGCCCCCGACGATATGGCGCGCGAGCTGCCCGCCGAGCCGGTCGCCCGCCTCGAGCACGACGACCTCGCGCCCCTCGAGCGCGAGGCGGCGTGCCGCGACGAGACCCGCGATGCCACCGCCGACGACGATCGCCGGCCGGTCAGTCGCCGACATGGTCCTCGCCGTGCACGAGTCGCACGATGCGGGTGAGCACGTCAGGGTCGGTGTCGGGCGGCACGCCGTGCCCGAGGTTCACGACGTGGGCGGGTGCCGCGGCGCCACGCTCGATCACGTCGGCCACGTGCGCGGCGAGCGTCGCCCATGGGGCGGCGAGCAGCGCGGGGTCGATGTTGCCCTGCAGCGAGACCGAGCCGCCGAGCCGATCGTTCGCCACGTCGAGCGGGAGGCGCCAGTCGACCCCGACGGCGGTCGCGCCGATGCCGGGGAGCAGGTCGAGCACGTCGCCGCTTCCGACGCCGAAATGCACGCGTGGCACGTCGAGCCCGCGGAGCGCGTCGAACACGCGGCGGGAGTGCGGGGCCACCCGCTTCTGGTAATCGCGGCGCGAGAGCGACCCGATCCACGAGTCGAACAGCTGGGCGGCGCTCGCCCCGGCCATCACCTGGGCGCGGAGGAACGCCCCCGTCACGTCGGCGCACCAGTTGAGAAGCCCGGCCCACGCATGCGGGTCGGCGTACATCATCGCGCGGGCGCGCAGCTGATCCTTCGACGGTCCACCCTCGACGAGGTACGACGCGAGGGTGAACGGCGCCCCGCCGAATCCGATGAGCGGGGTCGATCCGAGCTCGGCCACGGTCGCGGCGACGGCCTCGGTGATCGGGGCGAGCGCCTCGGGATCGAGGGGACGCAGCCGCAACACGTCGGACGCCGACCGGATCGGCTCGACGAGCACGGGGCCGCGTCCGGGCACGATCCGCACGTCGACGCCGGCGAGCTTCACCGGCACTACGATGTCGCTGAAGAGGATGGCCGCGTCGACCCCGTGCCGGCGGACCGGCTGCAGGGTGATCTCGCTCGCGAGCTCCGGCGTGAGGCAGGCGTCGAGCATCTCGGTGCCCTGCCGCGCGGCGCGGTACTCGGGAAGGGACCGTCCCGCCTGACGCATGAACCACACCGGCGTCGTCGCCCCGCGTTCGCCGCGGTACGCGCGAACCAGCGCGGACTCGCCGGTGCGGCCGTCGACGAGCGGGTGCTGTGCGGGGAGAATCACCCCTCCAGGCTAGGCGCCGCCGGCTGTGCCTAAGCTTGCCTGGTGCTTCTGTGCGTGACGGCCAGCCATCGCACCGCGGACTTCGACCTGCTCGACCGGGTCTCCCGCGGGGTCGCGTCGACCGCGACGGATCTCGTCGAGGGAACCGACTTCGTTCGCGGCGCCGTCGTACTCGCGACCTGCAACCGGTTCGAGGCGTACCTCGAGCTCGACGAGCCGCTCACCGCCGCCGTCCCGATCGCGACCGAAGCCGTGTTCGCGACCCTCGCCGCGTCGGTCGGGGCGGACGCCGCGGAGCTGCGCGGTACGGCCGCGGTGCTGAGCGGCAGCGAGGTCGCCCGCCACCTGTTCGCGGTCAGCTCGGGACTCGAATCCCTCGTGCTCGGCGAGGACGAGATCGCCGGCCAGGTGCAGCGCGCCCTCGCGACGGCGCGCGCGGAGGGCACATCGTCGAGCGGTCTGGAGCGCCTGTTCCAGCGCGCCGCACACACTTCGCGCCGGGTGCGATCGGTCGCGGACCTCGGCGGGGCGGGCCGCTCGATCGCCCGGCTCGCGCTCGATCTGGCCTCGACCCGCGTGACCGAGTGGTCCGCCGCGCGCGTGCTGGTCGTCGGCACGGGGCGGTACGCGGCGACGACGATCGCCGCCCTGCGCGATCGCGGGGTGCGCGACCTGCGGGTGTTCTCGGCCACCGGTCGCGCCGAGCAGTTCGCAGCACGCTACGGCGTGCGCGCCGAGCATGTGCTGCGCGAGGCGATCCGGGATGCCGAGGTCGTCATCACCTGCACGGCGCGCTACACGGTCACGGCGTCCGACATCCCCGACGGCAGCCGCCGCCTCGTGATCGATCTGGGACTTCCGCGCAACGTCGAACCCGGCGTCGGGAAGCTCCCGGGCGTCGAGCTGATCGACCTCGAGGTGCTCGCCCTGCACGCCCCGCTGCCGGAACTCGAACCCGGCGCCCGCGCCCTCGTCGGGTCCGCGGCCGACGCGTTCGCGGCCGAGGAGCTCGCCGCCCCGGCGATCGTCGCCCTGCGCCGGCACGTGTTCGACGCCCTCGACGCCGAGCTCGACCGCGCCCGCGCCCGCGGCACCGCCGGAACGGGTGAGCGCGAGCGCACCGAGCAAGCGCTCCGCCACCTCGCCGGTGTGCTGCTGCACGCCCCCTCGGTGCGGGCGCGCGAACTCGCGGAAGAGGGCCGCAACGCGGAATTCG
>DATHJG010000415.1:0-2880 GCA_035489875.1 Solirubrobacteraceae bacterium
CCTGGTAGTCCGCGGTGTCATCGGTCGTGCCCTCGACGGCGCGGTCGACGTGCGCGTCGCCGAGCACCTCGCGGCGCACGCGCATGCCCTGCTCGTGGCGCTCGGAATCCGTGCTGCCGGCATTGCTCCTCATGGTGTTCCTCCGACGTCGGGGGCGATCAGGATGCCGGCGACCTTCGCCGGGTGCTCGACGGCCGCCATGTGGCTGGCGTCGTGCACCACGTGGAGCGCGCCGTCGGGCGCGGACTCGACGACGGCCTGAGCCTCGTCGATCGAGATCACGGGATCGGAGTCGCCCACGATCAGGGTGAACGGCATCGCGAGGCCGGCCATCGCATCCCGCAGGTCGGTCTCGCGCAGCGCGTCGACGCAGAGCGCGTAGCTCTCGTCATCGACATCGAGCAGATCGTGCAGCACGCGCGCGGCGACCTCGGGCTCGCGCTCCAGGAATCCGGGGGTGAACCAGCGCCCGCCCGCCCCCGTCACGAGCGACGGCGTGCCCATCGCGCGCACATCGGCGGCGCGTTGCAGCCAGCCCTCGGCGGTTCCGATCTTCGGGAGGGAGCAGATCAGCGCGAGCCGGCTGACCCGGTCGGGCCAGCGCAGCGCGAGCTGCAGTCCGGCGACACCGCCGAGGGAGATCCCGGCGTAGGCGAACGTGTCGAGGTCGGCGGCGTCGGCGGCGCGCAGCACGCCCTCGGCCAGGTCGAGGATGGTGAACGGGTCGGTGGTCGCGGGGGAGGATCCGTGACCCGGGAGGTCCCAGACGAGCAGCGGATGCCACGGCGTCAGGTACCGCCGCGCGCGGTTCCAGACGGCGGTCGTCGTGCCGAGACTGGGCCCGAGCACGAGGGTCTCCGGCTCCTCGGGAGCTGTCGGCTCCGCCGGGATCGCGGTCGCGACGATGATCGGGACGCTCATGCCAGCTCCGCTCGTGCGGCCGAGACGAGCCTCGCGGTCAGGTTCTCGGCCTCGCCGAGGTAGTCGCCGGGCGTTGCGGCGGCCGGCCCGTACGCGGTGCTCTCGCTCACCAGATCGGTGGCGGATGCCGCGACGTTCGCCGCAATCCGGTCGGGGTGCACGCGCAGGCCGTCGGCGAGCTCGCGCGCCGTGGCGGCCGCACCGCCCACCGTGCGCAGCAGCAGCCGAAGCGTCTGCCACTCGGAGTGCCACGCCCCGTCCGGCCGTTCGTCGACCGTACTCGCGGCCAGGTGCAACTGCGCCGCGAGCGGGGGAGCCTGCCGGGCGGCCGCGTTCAGCAGCACCGCCCGCACCGGGTTGCTCTTGTGGGGCATCGCGCTCGACGTGCCGTCGGCGCCGTCGTCCAGCTCGCCGATCTCGCGGCGGGACAGTACGGCGACGTTCGCGCCGATCGTGCCGAGGGCGTCGCTCGTCTCGACGAGCGCGTCGGCGAGGCGGGTCAGCGGGGCGCGGTGCACGTGCCACGGGGCGGGCGGAACCGCGAGACCCAGCTCGGCGGCGAGGCGCTCGGCGGTGGCCATGCCCGCGCCGGGACCCTCGGCCGCGACGAACGACGCGAGCGTGCCCGACGCGCCGCCGAGCTGCACGGGCAACCGGGCGGACGCGCGCCGCAGCGCCGCGGTCGCGGTAGCCAATGCCCAGGCCCACCCGGCGAGCTTGAGCCCGAGGGTGATCGGGGTGCCGGGCTGCGTCAGCGTGCGCCCCGTCATCACCGTCGCGGTGTGCGACTCCGCGTGGTCGCAGAGCCGCGCGGCGGCGGCCGCAGCGTCCGCGGCGATCAGGCCCGCGGCATCCCGAGCCATCAGCACGAGGGCGGTGTCGAGGGCGTCCTGGCTCGTCGCGCCGCGATGCAGCCAGCGGGCGTCGTCGGCGTCGAGCCTGCCGCGCAGAACGGCGAGCAGCGGGATGACGGGGTTGCCGTTCGCGCGGGACCCCTCCGCGAGGTCGGCGGGGTCGATTCCGCGGGCGGCCTCCAGGATGCGATCGGCGACACCCGTGGGCGCGGATACCGTCGCCAGCGAGACCTCGAACAGCACGATCGCGGCGAGGACGGCCGCATCACCCGTCGCCGTCGCGATCGGCCGGCCCGCCCAGCCGGGCGAGAGCAGGCCGGCGTCGGCGTCGTCGTTTCGCGGCTCGTCAGCGGAAGGCAAGGAACACCGTCTCCCCTGCGTCGTCGTGCCCTGCACCCTGCAGGCGGATGTCGTGGCGGAGTCGCGCCGCGCCCGTGCGCCCGGCGATGAGGGTCGCGCGCCGCTCGGGGTCGAGCCCCGCCAGCAGCGGGTCGGACGCGAGCGCGGCCGCGTCGTCCGGCAGGTAGATGCGGGTGCGCAGCACCGCGAGCAGCCCGCGGGCGAACACATTGACCGCGAAGAACACGGGGGCGCCGTCACGCAGCGGCGCGGGCTCGACGGTCGTGAACGCGTACCAGCCCTCCGGGTCGGTCTCGCAGCGCCCGAATCCGCTGAAGCTGCCGGGCCGCCGCTCGCGGGTGCCGTGCTCGCGCACGATCGCCCCCGCCGCATCCGGCTGCCAGATCTCGAGGAGCGCATCGGGCACCGGCGCACCGTCGCCGTCGAGTACGCGGCCGTCGAGCACGATCGCTCCCGGCGTCCCCGGTTCGACGAGGTGGCGGTCGCCGTCGTAGCCGAGCCCGTCGCGGAAGAACGGGCCGACGGTCTGATCGGCCGTGGGTTGCAGCGTCACTCTGCTGTGCCCTCCCGACTCGCTCACTCGTCCGACTCCTCGGGCTCGATCCAGGTGCGTTGCGCTCCGGTCAGAACGATGTTCCAACGGTAGCCCAGCGCCCATTTTGGTGACGTGAGGTCGTGGTCATAGGCGGCGATGAGCTCCGCACGCGCACCCGCGTCGGGGATCGCGTTGTAGATCGGATCGAGC
>DATHJG010000416.1:0-7605 GCA_035489875.1 Solirubrobacteraceae bacterium
CACCCGCTCGCCGTCGATGGTCAGCTCGTGGTAGCCGAGCCCGCTCACGTAGACCCGGGCGCGCTCGACCCGCTCGGGCACGGTGACGTCCCGGCGCAGCAGCGGCGCCGCGGGATGCGCCGCGGGGGCGTCGACCAGGCCGGGCTGCACCTCGGCGATCCGCGAGAACTCGCCGAACGAGGTCTGCTGCGCGCGGCTGACGGTGAGGCGCACGCGGGTGGTGGACACGGCGGCGGGGAACGCCACCTGCCGGGTCAGCGCATCGCTGCCCGAGACCGCCGCCTGGCGCACCCACGCCGCGCCGTCCCACGTCTCCACCACGTAGTCCTGGATGACGCCGTCGGGGTGCGATGTCACCGTGACGCCCGGCAGCGTCACCGGCGCCGGCGTCGCGATGGTCAGGGTGTCCGGATACGCGCCCAGCGTGTCGTCGTTCCAGAACGTCGCCGCCGCGCCATCGACCGCGTTGCCTGGCACGTACGTCACCCCCCGGATTCGGGGCGTGAAAGCTCGACGCCTCCGCGACCGTCCCCTGCGGCCACGCCGTCGCCCGCGGAGGGCCGCCGATCCAGCGCGCGCCCGCCCAGTCCTTCGGCTCGAGCAGGCTGGTCTCCCACCACGCTCGCGCGCTCCACGCCGACGGCCGACCGGCGCGGTCCCAGACCCGCACCCTCCAGCGGTAGCGGATGCTCGACCGGAGCGGCGGGCCGCCGTAGACGACGCCGGCGGACTCGGAGGAGGCGACCTTGCCGCTGTCCCACACCTCGCCCTCGTCGCCGGCCACGACGATCCGGTATGCGCTCTGGCCCGCGTCGCGCGTGTCCGAGTGGAGCTTCCAGGCCAGGCGGGGCCGGGCGGTGTCGACGCCGAGCGGGTTCGCCTCGCCATCGGCGGTAAGCGCGGCCACGGAGAGGTCACCGCCCGTGCGCGCCGGGGCGGCGTCAGCCACGCAGACGGGCAGCAGCGCGAGCGGCGCCGCCAGCCACAGGGCTCGACCGAGATTGCGTGCTGCCGCGCTTCCCCTCATCGGGGTCCCCTCCCGTGCGCTTTGTGACAGGTTCTGTGCAGTTACGCCCATCGATGCGCCAAACCGCACAGAACTTGACGTAAGCAGAGCGCCGGGAGGCTGTCAAGCCGGGCGGCGGCCGCTCAGGCGCGATCGACCGCCACGCCCAGTCGGGTGAGGGCGGACAGCGCCGGCGACGGCACGTCGGCGGCGATCACGCGGCCGATGTCCGTGACCGGGACGATCGCGTTGAGCGCCGGGCGCTCGAACTTGGTGCCGTCGACCAGCAGGAGCGGCGTGCGGGCGTGGCGGATCATCGCCCGCTTCACCTCGGCCTCCAGGGCGTCCGGATCGGTCAGGTGGCCGTCCTCGGTCACCCCCTTGACGGAGAGCAGCGCCTTGTCCGCGAAGTGGGAGCGCACGCCCTGGACCGCCTGCGGCCCGACGAACGAGCGGGTCAGCGGCCGCAGGGCGCCGCAGAGCCCGATCAGCTCCACCTGCGGCGCGTCGCTCCTGCACACCAGGTCCATCACCGGCACGGAGTTGGTGAGCAGCGTGCAGCGCACCTTCTCACGCACGAGCCGGCGCGCGGCGAAGTAGCTCGTCGTCGAGGAGTCCACGAACACCGCCTCGCCGGGCGCGATCAGCGCGGCCGCGGCCGCGGCGAGCCGCTCCTTGGCCGCGACGGCGACGTCCAGGCGCTGGGCGAAGTCGTCCTCGTAGCTCGACGGACCGGGCAGCACTGCCCCGCCGTGCGTGCGGCGGGCCACGCCCTGGCGCTCGAGCTCGGTGAGGTCGCGGCGGGCGGTCATCAGCGAGACGCCGAATCGCTCGCCGAGCGCGGTCACCGACACGCTCCCGTGCGCCTTCAGCTCCTCGGTGATGAGCCGCCGCCGCTCGTCCGGCAGCATCGGCGCGAGCTGGCTCATGGTCGATCTCGTTCGGAAACGCCCATCAGGCTGTTCGGTCTACCACACGACCGCCCCGACTTGCGCGGGCCCGAACGACCGTCTAGGGTCTGCGCCTGTTCGTAATCTGTGCGTTTCTGCGCGATTCACGCAGGCAGGGAGGAGAGGGAACAGCGATGCACGTCACCATGCGCGCTCGACGAGCCGCCGCGACGCTGGGAGCGATCGCCGCCGTCGCGGGGCTGCCGGCCGCCGCCCATGCCGCGCCGGCACCGAACGCCGTGCGCGTCGCGGACGAGATCCTCGATCCCGCCGCTCGCGGCAACGTCACGTTCGAGAACACCGCGAACGTCGCGAGCTACCAGCAGGACGGCCTGTTCACCCACCGCGGCTACCAGTACGTCGCCTGGTACCGCGCCGACCGGCGCGCGGTGATCAGCCGCCGCAAGCTTCCGCACGGGACCTGGCAGAGCATCGAGCTCGACCAGCTGCTCTACAGCGACGACTCCCACAACACGATCGCGATGGCGGTGACGCCTTCCGACGGGCGCATCCACATCGCCTACCCCACGCACGCGAACGCGCTCTTCTACGCCCGCAGCGTTCCCGGCATCGCGAACGACCCGCAGCAGGCGGACTGGTCGTCGCGCTCGTTCGAGCGCACACGCACGGTCGTCCCGGGCGCCGCGGATGCGCCGCGGACCCTGACCTACCCGCAGTTCGAGCTCGTCCGCGGGCGGATGCTGTTGACCTACCGCGACGGGAGCTCGAACAACGGGCGCCAGGTGCTGCTGCGCTACGACGACAACGAGGCGGGCACGTGGACGTTCCTCGGGCGCTTCACGGGTAGCACCGGCACGTACACCAGCCCGTTCGGCACGAGCAGCACCCGCTACGGCTACCTGCACGGCTTCACCGCCAACCCGGTCACCGGCGACCTCGAGATCGCCTTCTCGTGGCGCGAGCAGAGCTCGGCGTGGTGCTCGCCGTCCGGCCTCGGCAACCACGACATCGGCTACGCGCGCAGCCCCGACGGCGGCATGACCTGGCTCAACAACGACGGCCTGCAGATCGGCGCGACCGGCACGCCGGACCAGATCACGGTCGGCGACCCGCACGTGGTCGTCCCCGTCTCGATCAACCGCGGCCTGATCAACCAGGAGACCCAGGCGGTCGACCGCGGCGGGCGGCTGCACGTGATGACGAGCATGTTCGACGACGCGGACCTGGCCAAGCTCGGCGGCTGCCACACGCAGACCTACCCGCAGCGCAGGCAGTACGCGAGGCCCTACCACCACTGGCGCGACGCGGACGGCACCTGGCACACGACCGAGCTGCCCTTCTACAACAACAGCTCGGGCCGCAGCAAGCTGCTGTTCGACAAGCACGACACCGCATACGTGGTGCTGCCCGACGCGCGGATCGCCGCGGCCACCGCCGCCGGCGAGTGGCGCGACTGGCGGATCGTGTTCGCGGCCGCCGACGTCGACAACGTCAGCGAGCTGATCTACGACCGCCAGCGGCTGCGCCAGAAGGGCGTGCTGAGCGTCGCCTACCAGGAGACGAGCGCGACGCCGAACGCGCCGTCGGCGTTCCGTGTCGCCGACTTCCGGATCAAGCCGGGCCGGGACGACCGGCCCAAGGCCACCGAGCCGCAGCCCGAGCCGGCGCCCTACGGGGGCAGCGCGATCACGTACCCGCTGGCCTCGGCGTCGAGCTCGCAGCCCGGCTACCCGCCAGACCTCGCGTTCGACGGCAGCGCGGCGTCGTTCTGGGTCAGCGGCGGCTCGGCGGCCGGGCAGGGGCCTACGCCGGAGCGACCGGAGACGCTGACGGTCGAGTACGGCAAGCCGGTCGACATCGGCCACGTGACCGTCGCCCCGCGCGTGAACTACGGCCCGCGGGCGTTCGCGATCGAGGCGCGGGTCGGCGGCGCGTGGCAGCGGCTCGCCGAGGTGCAGCAGGCCAACGCGGCGGCCACGCACGCGGTTGCGCCCACGCGAGCGGACGCGCTGCGCCTGATCATCACCGCGGCCTACGACACCGTGTCGCCGCCGCGCAACGTGCAGGTGGCCGAGGTCACCGTGGAGTGAGCAGCACGGGCGCGGGGGCCGCGGGGGCCCTGGCGCCCTGAACCATCGGGAGCTGGACGGCGGGAGGAGCGCAGCGCCCGCCACGTGGGACGAGAGACGGCCGGCCGGCCTACGAGATCGGCTCGGGGGACCTTCGAGTACGAGGTGACGGGATGAGACGATCGACGATCGCCGCGCTCTGCCTGCTGGCGGCGCTGGCGGCACCGGCCGCCGCCGGTGCGCAGTCCGGCAAGCTGCAGGTCACCGACCTGCGGGTGGGCCACGTCACCGATCCCGTCGGCATCGACGACGAGCGCCCGACGCTGAGCTGGAAGCTCGAGTCGGACGCGCGCGACCAGGTCCAGCGCGCCTACCAGGTGCGCGTCACCGACGACCGCGGGGTGGTCTGGGACAGCGGGCGCGTGAAGTCCGCCGACTCGGCCGGCGTGCCGTACGGCGGCCCGCGGCTGCGATCGCGCCAGCAGCTCGAGTGGACCGTCCGCGTGTGGGGCGACCGCGGGGTCTCGAGCTGGGCGCCGACCGCGCGCTGGGAGATGGGCCTGCTCGACCGCTCGGACTGGCGCGGGCACTGGGTCACCGACCCGCACTCGCTCGACAGGCCGACGGAGCCGGCCGTGATCCGCTTCCCCGCGCGCGCCGTGCGCTACCTGCGGCTCGACGTCACGCGACTGGGCAAGCCGATCAAGGAGGGCTTCCCCACGCCGGTCTCGCGGCTCCAGCTGGCCGAGCTGGAGGCCTACGGCGACGGTGAGCTGCGCAGCCGCGGCGCGGCCGCGGCCGCGTCCGAGAGCTACACGGTCGCCGGCGCCTGGGAGCCGAGGTTCCTGACCGACGGCACGCGCGACTCGAACCGCAACCCGCGCGGCTACACGAGCTACGAGCGCACCGAGCAGGAGCTCGGCGACCGCCCGATCTGGCTCGAGATCGACCTCGGCGCGGTGACCCGCATCGACGAGCTGCGGCTGTACGCGCGCACCGACGCTCTGACCGCCGACAAGCAGACCGCGAACTTCCCGGAGGACTTCGCTGTCCTGACCCGCACCGACCCGTCTGCGGCGTGGAGCGAGGCCCACCGCGTCAGCGGCCAGGTGGCGCCACAGCCGCCGGAGCCGCCGAGCGGGATGCCGCTCCTGGCACGCTCGTTCACGCTCGACCGGGGCATCCGCAGTGCGCGCCTGTACGCCGTCGGACTCGGCAGCTCCGAGGCGCGGCTGAACGGCGCCAAGGTCGGCGACGCCGTGCTCGAACCGTCCAACACCGACTACCGGCGGCGCGTGCTCTACAGCACCTACGACGTCACCGATCGCGTCCGCCGCGGCGCGAACACGCTCGGCTTCATGCTCGGCAACGGCATCTACAACGTGCCGGCGGGCTCTGGGCGCTACACGAAGTTCACCGGCTCGATGGGGCCGCTGAAGCTGCTGGCGCAGCTCGAGGTCACCTACGACGACGGCAGCCGCGAGGTGATCGCGAGCGACGAGTCGTGGCGGGCGCAGGGCGGCCCGACGACGTTCTCGAACTGGTACGGCGGCGAGGACTACGACGCCCGCCGCGAGCTCGGCGGCTGGGACGCCCGGGGCGCGGACCACTCGGACTGGCGGCCGGTCGCGGACCTCGGCTCGCCCGCGGGCGAGCCCGTACTTAGCGCCCAGCAGGCGCCGCCCGTCCGCGTGCAGGAGACGGTGACCGCCCAGTCGCGCGAGGAGGTTGCGCCCGGCGTCTGGCTCTACGACCTCGGCCGCAACCTCGCCGGGTGGCCGGAGCTGACCCTGCGCGGCGCGGCCGGGCAGACCGCGGTCATGAGACCGGCCGAGCTGCTGCGCAACGGGCGCGTCTCCCAGGCCGAGATCGGCGCACCCGTCTACTTCGGGTTCACCCCGAAGGGCGACGGCGCCGAAACCTGGCATCCGCACTTCATGTACTACGGCTTCCGCTACGTCGAGATCACGGGCGTCGAGCAGCCGCCCGCGCTCGCGGACGTGCGTGCGAAGGTCCTGCGCGCCGACAACGAGCGCGCCGGGGACATCACGACGTCCGATCCGACGCTCAACGCTACCTACGACATGGTGCAGCGGGCGGTCGAGAGCAACATGTTCTCCGTCCTCACCGACTGCCCGCACCGCGAGAAGCTTGGCTGGCTCGAGGAATACCACCTGCTCTATGACACGGTCGCGGCCAACTTCGACGTGGCCGCCCACTACCGCAAGCTGGTGCGCGACATCACCGACGCGCAGCTCGCGAACGGCATGGTGCCGGACATCGCGCCCGAGTACACCGTGTTCGGCGGCGGCTTCCGCGACGACGCGAACTGGGGCGGCGCGGTGATCATGGCGCCGTACAAGCACTTCCAGGCGTACGGCGACGCCGAGCCGCTGCGCGCCGCATACCCGGCGATGCGGCGCTACATGGAGTACCTCGCGTCAAAGGCGAGCGGCCACGTGCTGTCGCACGGGCTCGGCGACTGGGGCGCGTTCGACACGTCGACGCCGCTCGCGATCCCGGCCACGACGGCGTACTTCCGCTACGCGAACGTGATGGCCGAGGTGGCGCGCATGCTCGGCGACACGGGCGCCGCGCCCGGCTACGAGGCGCTCGCCGGCGACATCGCGGCGGCGTTCAACGAGCGCTTCCTCGACCCGGCGGCGGGCAGCTACGGCTCCGGCAGCCAGGCGAGCAACGCGCTGCCGCTCGCCGCCGGCATCGTGCCTGAGCAGCACCGACACGCGGTGATGGCGGCGCTGCGGGCCGACATCGCGCGCAACGGCGACCACCTCTCGACGGGCGAGATCGGCCTGCGCGCGCTGTTCGACGTGCTCGGCGAGGCCGGGGACGCCGACACCGTCTACGCGATGGCGACGAACCCGACGGCGCCGAGCTACGCGGCGATGCTCGCGTCCGGCGCCACGACGCTGCCCGAGTTCTGGGACGGCCGCGGCTCCCAGAACCACTTCATGATGGGCGCGATCGACGACTGGTCGCACCGCTACCTGGCCGGCGTGCGGCCCACGGCGCCCGGCTTCAAGGCCTTCCTCGTGGCCCCGCTCGTGCCGCAGGCGCTGCGCCACGTGGCGGCCAGCCGCGAGACGCCCTACGGGACGATCGCGACCGGCTGGCGCAAGGCGAGCGGTGGCCGGCTGCTGCTGGACGTAACGGTGCCGGTGAACACCGCTGCCGAGATCCGCGTCCCGACCAGCGGCGCACCGAGCCGCGTGAGTGTGGACGGCCGCGTGGTCTGGGACGGCGAGCGCGGCGCCGGCTACGGCGCGCACGCGCAGGGCGACCGTGTCGTGCTCGAGGGCGTCGGTAGCGGCGACTATCGGATCGAGAGCGAGCCGCTGGACCCGGTCGAGCCGGGCCTCGACGTCAGCGTCGAGCCGCAGCGCCGCACGGTCGCTGCCGGCGGCACGCAGGCGCTGACCGTGAAGGTCTCCGGCCGCGCGGCGCGCGACGCCGAGGGCACGATCACGGCCACGGCACCCGACGGCTGGTCGATCACGCCCGCCTCGGCTCGGTTCGAGCTCGAGGGCGACGGCTGGCCGGCCACCGAGACGGCCCGGCTGGAGGTCGCGATACCGGCGGGCACCGAGGCCGGCGAGTA
>DATHJG010000417.1:0-2191 GCA_035489875.1 Solirubrobacteraceae bacterium
CATGAGTTCGTCGTAGAACGGCATGATGGCGCCGCCCGGGATGCCGAACACGTCGGTGACCCCGAGCTTCTCGAGGCTGGCGAGGATCGCACCGGAGCCGGTCATCACCGGCGGCTCGGTGCGCTTGGCCGGCGCGGGCGCCGGGGCGGGTGCGGGATCTGCCGAGGCAGTCATCGGATTCCTTTGGGTGCGAATGGTGAAATCTGGGGACGCTGGTTACCCCGTGACCGCGCCCTCCGAAGCGGAGTGCACGAGCTTGGTGTATTTCGCGAGAACGCCACGGGTATAGCGCGGTGGAAGAGGAACCCAGCCGTCGCGGCGGGCTTCCAACTCGGACGGTTCGACGAGTAGGTCGATCGTCCGGGCTGCGATATCGACCCGTATCAGATCACCATCTCGCAGGAATGCAATCGGACCTGCGTCCGACGCCTCCGGCGCGATGTGGCCGATGCACAGGCCGGTTGTGCCGCCTGAGAATCTGCCGTCGGTCAAGAGTAATACATCTTTTCCGAGGCCGGCGCCCTTGATGGCGGCCGTGATCGCGAGCATCTCCCGCATGCCGGGCCCGCCCTTCGGGCCCTCCCAGCGGATCACCACGACGTCGCCGTGCTTGATCTCGCCGGCCGTCAGAGCGTCCATCGCCCCGCGCTCGCGCTCGAAGACCCTGGCCGGTCCTTCGAAGACGGCGGCGTCGAATCCGGCGGTCTTCACGACGGCGCCGTCTGGGGCGAGCGAGCCCTTGAGGATCGTGAGACCGCCCGAGGCGTGGATGGGGTTGTCGAGCGTGCGCAGCACGTCGCCGTCCAGCGGCGGGATGTCCATCTCGGCGAGGTTCTCGGCCATCGTCTTGCCGGTGACCGTCAGCACATCGCCGTGCAGCAGACCCGCGTCGAGCAGCGCCTTCATGAGCACCGGGAGCCCGCCGCGGCGATCGACGTCGTTCATGACGAACCGGCCGAACGGCTTGAGGTCACCGATGTGCGGCACTTTGCTGCCGATCCGGTTGAAGTCATCGAGCGTCAGTTCGACCTCGGCCTCGTGGGCGATCGCGAGCAGGTGCAGCACGATGTTGGTCGAGCCGCCGAGCGCCATGCCGACCGCGATGGCGTTCTCGAACGCCTTCTTGGTCAGGATCTGGCGGGCCGTGATGCCCTTGTTGAGGAGGTTGACGACGGCCTCGCCTGAGCGGTGCGCGTAGTAATCGCGACGGGCGTCGGCCGCGGCAGGGCTCGCGGAGCCCGGGAGGGAGAGCCCGAGCGCCTCGGCGACGCTCGCCATCGTGTTCGCGGTGTACATGCCGCCGCAGGCACCCTCGCCGGGGGCGAACGCGCACTCGATGCGGTGGGCGTCCTCGGCGCTCATCGTGCCGGCCTTCACGGCGCCGACGGCCTCGAACGAGTCGATGATCGTGATGTCCTTCTCGGTGCCGTCGCTGAGTCGCACCCAGCCGGGCGCGATCGAGCCGGCGTAGAGGAACACGGATGCCAGGTCGAGCCGCGCGGCGGCCATCAGCATCCCCGGGATCGACTTGTCGCATCCGGCAAGCAGCACGGACCCGTCGAGGCGTTCGGCTTGCATGACGACCTCGACGCTGTCGGCGATCACCTCGCGACTGACGAGCGAGAAGTGCATGCCCTCGTGCCCCATCGAGATGCCGTCGCTCACGCTGACGGTGCCGAACTGCAGCGGGTAGCCGCCGCCGGCGTGCACGCCCTCCTTGGCCGCCTGCGCGAGACGCGCGAGGGACAGGTTGCACGGTGTGATCTCGTTCCACGAACTCGCGATGCCGATCTGCGCCTTGTCCCAATCGGCGTCGCCCATGCCGACCGCGCGCAGCATCCCGCGGCTCGTCGTAGCCTCGATGCCGTCGGTGACGGTGCGGGAGCGGGGCTTGTGATCGGGGGTCGATGCGGGCTGGTCCGGCATGTGTCGAGGGTACCGCCGCGCGCGGAGGGTCGCTGACGCCGCCCTCCCCGCCAAAACGAAGGAGGATTCGGCGGCGCGCCGAATGCAGACTCGGGATGCCACGGCGAGTCGCCGAGTTCTCCTTCGTTTTCGTGGTGGCTGGGCGGGAACCCGGCGCGCTACTGCTCGTGAACGTCGCCCTCGCGGAACGTCGCCAGAGCCGTCAGCACCGAGGCGATCTCCTGCGGGCCGCGGACGCGGAACGTCGCCTCGGTCTCGCCCGGAC
>DATHJG010000418.1:0-7619 GCA_035489875.1 Solirubrobacteraceae bacterium
CGATCCGGCAGGTACGCGCCCGGCGCCCACATGAAGTAGCCGCCGAAACTGTGGATGTTGTTCGAGAACTTGATGTTCGTGAACCTGTCCGCGATCCAGAGCTCGTTCCTGATCTCGGGCTCGGACGCCTCGCCCGGGCCGGCGTACACGTCGCTGGTGCACGAGTGCGACGCGCCGATGTAGCCGTCGAAGAGCGTGCCGAACGTGTTGTTGCGGTTGAGGTCGACGCCCCAGGCGTTTCGCGACCCCGGGTCGGTGTTCGTGTACGCCGCGCCGGTGCCCGGGTTGACCCGCGGCGTCCAGAAGTCCGCCGCCGTTGGATCGTCGGTCTCCTCCCCGCCCTCGACGCACCAGTTCGTCATGTTGCGCCGCTGGCTGTTGAAGTTGTGCAGCGAGTAGTGCGAGCCGTCGGGGTTCGACGACGGCAAGATGAAGATGTCGAGGTTGTCGACCAGCTTGCGCGTCTGCGCGTCGATCGCGTAGTTGCGCAGCAGCTGCTCGGCCGTCTCGAGGCAGGTGAGCGGCGTCGCCCACTCGCGCGCGTGCTGCTGGCAGTACAGGAACACGCCGGTCTTGGAGCCGTCGCGCTTCTTGCCGATCCGCATCACCGAGTACTGGAACGGCCCGCGCGGCACGTGGGCGTTCGTCGCGGTGGCGAGGAAGTCCGACAGGTTGACCTTCGTACGGGGCTGCGCCATGCCGACCCCCGCGTTCCCGCGGTACGTGACCGCCTTCACCAGCGCTGCCGCCTCCGGGTTGGCGTTGATCGCGTCGACGACCTGCGCGGCCGTGCTGGCCAGCGCGCCGGTCGCGTCCGTGCCGAGGCGGACGAGGATGTCCTTGCCGGTCACGCCGACCGTCAGCGGCGCGCCGACCTGCCCCGGATGGATCATCTCGGCCGTGATGTCGTTGCCACCCTCGTGACCCCATGCGCGCGCGGTGAGCACGACGGCCTGCGCCTGCTCTGCCGGAGCGTTGGTCGGGATCGAGTTGCCGGACGGCCGCGCGCCGCTCAGCAGCGCCTGCGCGTTGCGCTGGTAGCCGTTGGTCTTGTACGGCAGCGGGATCAGCTGCGCGATGTTCGGGAACTCCGCCGCGAGCTCGTCGAAGCGCTGGTAGACCTCGGTCGGGTCCATGTAGCGCGTGGTGAAGTCGCGCATGAAGAGGTCGCCCATCGGCGGAAGCCCGCCGCCCAGCCACGTATTGACGTCGGCCTCGATCGTCGCGCCCGTGCTCGACCCGATGCGGATCCGGCTCGGCCGCCGCGGCGTGAACGTGCCGGTCTCGCCGATCCGGATCAGCTCGCGGTGCTCGATGTACGTGCTCGGCTCCGTGTCCGGGTCGACGTTCACGTTCATCGTGCGGGGCGTCGAGTCGATCGGCGTGCCCGCGCCGCCGTTCCAGGAGAGCGACAGCGTCGGGCCCGTGTACGCGCCGGTCACCGGGTCCACCGTGGCCTCCCGCGTCTTCGCCTCGACCGAGAGGAACCGGCCGGCGTAGTTCTCGAAGTAGTCGACGCGCAGGACGACGAGCTCGTCCTCGTGCGTGAACGGCGTGACGGCCGCCTCGTCGAGCGCGGCCGCGTCGGCCCGCTGCTCCTTGCGCACGTCGGTCTGGCGCGCGGCGATCCGGTTGCGCCACGTGTTCGGACCCTCGATCGTGCGGCCGACCTCGAAGCCCGCGGCGTCGACCGCGGCGATCTCGTCGTCGCTGCCGAAGACCGTGACGGTGACGGTGCCGTCGGCTTCCTGGCGCAGGTAGTGCTCGTTGAAGTCGATGCCGTACTTCTCCGACTCCAACTGGAGCCGCATCGCCTCGCCCTTGTTGGCGAGGTTGACCTCGACCAGGCTCTCGCCCTGGTTCGGGTCCACCCCCCGCTCCTCCGCCTTGCCCGCTGCCGCTCCGCCTGCCCATACCAGCGCGCACACGGATACGCCGACTACCCACCGCCTGGAAGCCACGAGACACCCCTCCCGCCTTGACTGTCAGGCATGAGATCACGGCGGCGCCCGTTCGTCAACAGGAGATAAGCCGGAAGCCGCCTGAACTCCGCGCGCCCCCGCTCCGTACCCAGCGGAGACGGCGACGAAGAAGGAGGAGCGGACGATGTGGAGGCGCGTTGCGATCCCCGTGCTGGCGCTGATCGGCGCGGGCGCGTGGGCATCTTTGGGGCAGGCGATCGCGGAGGAGCGGCCGGGCGCCAACAGGGCGGCGCGCGCCGCCGGCGTGACGGTCGGCGACGACTTCTTCCGCCCGCGGAGCCTGTCGATCCGGGCGGGCACGACGGTGCGGTGGACGTGGCGCGCACGCGACATCCACAACGTCACCGTGACGTCGGGACCGGTGCGGTTCCACTCGCCCACGCAGAGCAGCGGGACGTTCTCGCGCAAGCTGCGCAAGCGCGGCACGTATCGCATCGTCTGCACCGTCCACGGCCAGCGGATGACGATCCGGGTGCGCTGACTCAAGTCGGGCGGTGCGCGGCCGAGACTCAAGAAGACCGCGCAATGGAGACCGTCACCGACACCCACACCGTGCGCCGCGCGCTCGACGAAGCGCGGCGCGTGTACTGGGAGGACCCCGAGGGCTCGCTCGCCACCGCGGTCCGCTGCCAGGAGAGCGCGCGCACGCTGCAGGCGCCCGACCTGCGCGCCCGCGCGCTCGCGCTCCAGGGCGCCGTCACGCTGCACCGCGGCGACCTGCGCGGCGCCGTCGCGCTGGCCGCCGAGGCCGAGCAGCAGACCGAGCTCGGCGCCGGCGACGAGGCCGAAGTCGAGGTCGCCGCGCTCAAGGCGCACCTCAGCTTCTTCTCCGGCTCCTACACCGAAGCGCTGCTCGAGGCAGGGCGGGCGCTCGACATCGCCGACCGCACCGGCGACCTCGCGCTGCGGATCTTCGCCCGCCGGGCGGCGTGCCTCGTCTACGGGAACGTCGGCGTGAGCGACTGGCCCGAGCAGCTCGACGAGCTGCTCGCGCTCAGCGTGGCGGCCGGCAACCGCTGGGAGGAGGCGATCTCGCGCAACGATCTCGGCTGCCTGCTGCAGACGCAGGGCGACCTCGCGGGCGCCGAGCGGGAGCTCGAGCTCGGCCTCGCGATCGCGCGCGAGCTCACGCCGCTCAACGGGTTCGCGCTCGGCGTGCTCCATTCCACGCGCGCCGACGTCCGGCTGCTCGGGGAGCGACCGGCCGACGCGCTCGCCGACGCGGACGCTGCGATCGCGCACCTGAGCGCGAACGGCGAGCCGAACCCCTACGTGTTCGGGATCACGGTGCGGGCGCAGGTGCAGGCGCTGCTGGCGCTCGGCCGGACCGACGACGCCCAGCGCTCGGGCGAGCGTGCGCTGAGCCGGCTCGGCAATCGCGTGCCGCAGGCGCGCAGCCTGATCCTCGCCACCGTCGCGACCGCGCTGCGCGACGCGGGCCGGTTCGAGGACGCGTACGACACGCTCGCCCGCAGCGCCGAGCTGGAGCGCCAGGCGCTGCGCGAGCTGTCCGAGCTGCGGCTCGGGCTGGAGCGCGCGACGCTGGAGGCCCGCGCCGCCCGGCGCGAGGCCGACCTGCTGCGCGACCAGGCCGAGCGCGACTGGCTCACGGGGCTGCACAACCGGCGCTACCTGGCGCGCGAGCTGGAGCGGCTCGCCGGGGTGCGCGGCGCCGAGCACTGCAGCCTCGCGGTGCTCGACCTCGACCACTTCAAGTCGATCAACGACCGCTTCGGCCACGACGCGGGCGATCGCGTCCTCGTGCGCGTCGCCGCGCTGCTGCTCGACGTGCTGCGGGAGGACGACGTCGTGGTGCGTACCGGCGGCGAGGAGTTCGTGGTGCTGATGCCGCGCACCGAGCCCAACGCGGCGCGCGCCTGCTGCGAGCGGCTGCGGGCGGCGATCAGCGCCGAGCCGTGGGAGCGCATCGCGCCCGGCATGACGCTGAGCGCGAGCATCGGCGTGGCGTCCGCGCCGGACGCGGCCGACCTCGACGCGCTCGCCAAACTGGCCGACCGCCGGCTGTACGAGGCCAAGCGCGCGGGGCGCGATCGTATCTACTGCGACTGAGCGCAGCGGTGCCCGGGTCGACCCGCCGCGCCCCTGGTCAGAATCCGAAGACGGGCTCTAACGCGCTCGGCGCGACGCTGATCACCGCGGCGCCGTGGAAGCGGCCGGCGCGCAGGTCGGCCAGCGCGTCGCCCGCCCGCTCGAGCGGGTACGTCGTGACCGTGCTGCGCACGGGCACTGCCGGCGCGAGCGCGAGGAACTCCTCGCCGTCGCGGCGCGTGAGGTTGGCGACCGAGCGGATCGACCGCTCGCCCCACAGGTCGGCGTAGGGGAACGACGGGATGTCGCTCATGTGGATCCCGGCGCAGACGACGGTGCCGCCCTTCGCCACCGCGCGCAGCGCGAGCGGGACGAGCGCGCCGACCGGGGCGAAGATGATCGCGGCGTCGAGCTCCTCGGGCGGCGCCGCGCCCGACTCCCCCACCCACTCCGCGCCCAGCCCGCGGGCGAAGCGCTGGCCATCCTCGTCGCCGGCGCGGGTGAACGCGAACACGCGGCGGCCCTCGTGTCGGGCGACCTGGGCGATGATGTGCGCGCTGGCGCCGAAGCCGTACAACCCGAGGCGCGTCGCGTCGCCGGCCATCCGCAGCGCGCGGAGGCCGATCAACCCCGCGCACAGCAGTGGCGCGGCTTGCAGGTCCGGGTAGCCGTCGGGCAGCGGGAGGCAGAAGCGGCGGTCGGCGACCGCGTACTCGGCGAAGCCGCCGTCGCGGTCGCAACCGGTGAACTCCGCGCGGTCGCACAGGTTCTCCCGCCCGCTCACGCAGTACCTGCACACGCCGCACGTCCATCCGAGCCACGGCACCCCGACCCGCTCCCCGGTGCCCTCGACCGTGCCGACGATCTGGTGGCCCGGCACGACCGGGCGGCGTTTGCAGCGCACCTCCCCGTCGAGCACGTGCAGGTCGGTGCGGCAGACCCCGCACGCGTGCACGCGGATCAGGACCTCGCCGTCGGCGGGCTCGGGGACCGGCAGCTCCGCGAGCCGGAGCGCCCGCCCCGGTTCGTCCAGCACCATCGCGCGCATCGGTCCGGGGAACGCTAGTGGGTCTTCTCGTGACGTTGCGACCGGTCTTTCGGGTGGAACGTTGCGAGAAGGCCCACTGGCTCGCCGCGGCGACCCCGGCACCTCTCGAGCCGCCGCCCGCTCCCCGCCGGCGTCGAGGCCGGCTCCTCGACGAGGCGATACGCTCAGGCGAAAGGAGTCCCCAATGGATGACACGCAGGTGCAGGATCACATCGAGCAACTCGTCGCCGAGGAGCACCGGCTGCTCGGCCGCAGCGGCGAGGAGGGCCTGGCCCCCGCCGACCACGCGCGGCTCGCCAGGGTCCGCGTGGAGCTCGACCGCTACTGGGACCTCCTGCGCCAGCGCCGCGCGCGCGAGGAGTTCGGCGAGGATCCCGACTCGGCCTCGATTCGCGACGAGCGCACCGTCGAGGGCTACGAGGGCTGACAGCGGAGGCGGTGAAGCTGTCCGCGGGCGGGAATCGGTGCTATTGTCGACTTACACGATCGACTTTATACACTCACTCGCTCGATCCGCCCCCATTCCTCCCCCGCTCGCTCCGCCGACGTCGTCCTTCCCGTCCGCCGCTCCGCTCCCGTCGCTGAGCTGCGCCAGGTCCACCTCGGGATGCTCGACGCCGTCCTCGACGGCGGCGGCATCGCCTCGGTGGCGCGGCTCGCGGCACGGGCGCTGGACGGCACGGTCGTCGTCGCCCTCCCCGCGCTCGACCTGACCGTCTGCGCGCCGGACCACGCCGACCGCCGGATGACCGCGGTCCGGCGCCACGTCGAGGACCGCTCGGCGCCCACCCCGCTCGAGCTCGCCGCCGAGGCGCCGGTGCGACGCGGCGACGAGGAGCTCGGCGCGGTGGTGCTGCTCGCCGGGCGCGGCCGCGCCACCGCCGACGCCGGCCAGGTGCTGCGGCTCGCAGTACTCGCCGTGCTCACCGCCATCGCGCTGGAGGACGGGACCGCGCAGGCGCCGTCCTCGGCGGTCGGCGCGCTCTTCGACGACCTCCGCAGCGAGCCGGCGCCGAGCGGCGAGCGCGTCGTCGCGCGCGGCGAGGAGCTCGGCTGCGACCTGCGCTACGGCGGCGTGGCGCTGTGCGCGGCGCCCGAGCCCGGCACGACCCAGCGCGCGCTGGCCGCGATCGTGCAGGACGCGCCGCGCGCGCTCGTGCACGTCGGCGACGGCGTCGTCGAGGCGCTGCTGCCGGAGGACGGACCGCCGTCCGCGGCGCCGAGCGCCACCGAGCTGGCCCGGCGCGTCGCCCGCCGACTACGCCACCACGGGCCGGTCGGCGTGTCGGCGCCCGAGCCCGGACCCGCCGAGCTCGCGCGCGCGCTGCGCGAGGCGCACGTCGTGCTCACGCTGAACGCCGGCGGCGAAGCCGACCTCGACGCGCTCCAGACCGGCGCCTGGCGGCTCCTCACCCGGCTGGCGGTGCTCGCGCCCGCCGAGGTCGAGTGGCTGCTCTCGTCCACGCTCGGCCCGCTGCTCGATCCCGGCACCCGGTCCGGCGGCGCGCTGCTGGAGACGCTCACGACGTACCTCGGCACCGGCGCCAGCATGCGCGCGACCGCGGCGGCAGGCTTCGCGCACCGCCACACCGTCGCCTACCGGCTGGAGCGGATCCTGGAGCTGACCGGCCACGACCCGCGCCGGGCCGAGGGGCTGGAGCAGCTCAACCTGGGCCTGAAGGCGCGCGCGGTGCGCGAGGCCCTGCGCCGGACCGCTCCCGCACGCTGAGGCGTCCACCGGCGGCGGCACGCCGGTCGCGGGCGCGGTCGCCTGTCCGCCGACGGCCCTGACGATCTGGAAACGGACGCCGGTTGTCAGAAGCCGGGGCAGCCCACCGTAAAGGGGGCAACCAACGGAATGGGGTGCGGTATGTGGAGGCAGATGGGACTCGGCGTCACGGCGGGAGCGGTGCTGCTCTTCGCCGGTGCGGGACAGGCGTCGGCGGCGGGGGTCTCCGTCACGTCGGCGCAGCGCCTCGTGTTCGCCGCCAACCCCGGGGAGGCCAACGACGTGACGTTCAGCGCCGCGGGCGCGAACGTCGTCGTCACCGATGCCGGGGCGGCGCTCATCGCGGGCGCCGGATGCACAACTGACAACCCGAACCAGGTCACCTGCCCGAATGTCGTTCGGCTCACGGTCACGCTCGGTGACGGGGACGACCACCTGCGCAACACCACATCGCTCCCGTCGCACGTCCAGGGCGGCCTCGGCAGCGACATCATCGAGGGCGGCGCCGGCGACGACGTCCTGCTCGGCGAGGGCGGCGCCGACCAGATCTACGGCGGCGACGGCAACGACACGATCACCTCGCGCGGCGGCCTCGCGGACCTGGTCGACTGCGGGCCCGGGATCGACACGCTGAACTACGACGCGTTGGACCACATCAGCTCGACGTGCGAGAACACACCGGCGGCGCCCCCGCCGCCCCCGGCGGGCGAGGCGCCGCCCGCGCCCCCCGTCAGCGACCCGCTGCCGGTGATCCTGCCGGCGGGGCCCGGGAGCCGGGACCCGGTGAAGCTCTCGGTCGCGCGCGGCGCCT
>DATHJG010000419.1:0-2729 GCA_035489875.1 Solirubrobacteraceae bacterium
GCTGTTCGGGCTCCCGTCGTAGTCGGCGAACGGTCCGCAGGGCGTGAACCCCGCGCTCGCGTAGAGGCTGCGCGCGGGAGCGAACGGCGGCCCGGCGCCGGTCTCGAGGCTCACCCTGCGATAGCCGCGCTCGCGGGCGACGCCGACGAGGTGATCGACCATCGCCCGGCCGATGCCCTTGCCGCGCGCCGCGTGGGCGGTGTGCATCGACTTGATCTCCGCGTGGTGGTCGTCGAGCCGCTTCAGCGCCGCCACCGCGAGCAGCTCGCCGTCGAGGCGGTAGCTGAAGAACATCACGGAAGGATCGAGGAGCGCGTCGATGTCGAGCGCGTGGACGTCGTCGGGCGCGGTGTTCGCATGCGCGTAGGCGAGGTGGCGCTCCAGCAGCTCGCGGACGTCGGCGGCGCGCGGGTCGTCGGTCGAGATCATGCCCTCGGGCACGCCTGGAAGGTAACTGACCGCTGCGCGGCTTGCACGCGGGTACACGGGCCGGGATGCTGCGTCCCGGGATGAACGCCCAGTCACCGATCGGCGCCACCGAGCGAAAGCGCCACGCGCGCGAGCTGTTCGCCGGGCTGCCGCGCCACTACGACCGCGTCGCCGCGACGTTGAGCTTCGGGCAGGATCCCCGCTGGCGCCGGGCGATGGTGGACGCGATCGCTGCGCGATCCGGGGAGCGGGTGCTCGACGTCGCGACCGGCACGGGGCTGGTCGCGGAGGCGCTCGTGCGCCGGTACGGATGCACCGTCGTCGGGGTCGACCAGAGCCCCGAGATGCTCGCCGCCGCCCAGGCGCGGCTGGCGGCCGCCCCCGCGCTGCGGCCGCGCGTGACGCTGGTCGCCGGGGAGGCCGAGCGGCTGCCGTTCGCCGACGGCGAGTTCGACCACCTGACGTTCACCTACCTGCTGCGCTACGTCGACGATCCGGCCGCGACGCTACGCGAGCTCGCCCGCGTGGTGCGGCCCGGCGGACGGGTCGCATCGCTCGAGTTCGCCGTGCCGCCGTCCCGGTCGTGGCACGCGGTCTGGACCGCGTACACGCGGGTCGGTCTGCCCGCCCTCGGCCGCGCGGTCTCGCGCGAGTGGGCCGAGACCGGGCGGTTCCTGGCGCGCAGCATCCCGGAGTTCTATGCGCGCCATCCGCTCGAGGAGCTGGCGGCGCTGTGGTCCGCGGCCGGGATCGGCGCGGTGCGGGTCCGGCGGATGAGCCTGGGCGGCGGCGTGGTGATGTGGGGCACGAGAGCGGATGGCGGCACCGTCGCGGCTTGAGCGACCCGCGTTCTACGCGCTGCGTCCGGGCGGATGGCGCGATCTCGTCACGCTCCTGCACCCGCCGTACACGGCCTGGCACCTCAGCTACGTGGCGATCGGGGCGGCCGCGGCGCCGCAGCTCCACGCCGATCGCCTCGCCGCCGCGCTCGGCGCGTTCTTCCTCGGCGTGGGCGTCTGCGCGCATGCACTGGACGAGCTCGACGGGCGGCCGCTCGGCACGCGGCTGTCGGACCGCTCGCTGGTGGCGATCGCCGTCGTGGGGATCGCGGGCGCGGTCGCCATCGGCATCGCCGGCGCCGTCACGGTGTCGCCGGGCCTGGTGCCGTTCGTCGTCGCCGGGACGTTCATCGTGGCCGCCTACAACCTCCAACTGCTCGGGGGCCGATTCCACACGGACTTCTGGTTCGCGGCCGCCTGGGGGGCCTTCCCCGCGCTGACCGGCTATTGGATCAACGCGCTCGAGCTCCGCGCCCAGGGCCTGCTGGTCGCGGCGGCGTGCTTCATGCTCAGCGTCGCGCAACGCCGCCTGAGCACGCCGGTGCGCGAGCTGCGCCGGCGCACCGTGTCGGTCAGCGGGCGCCAGCAGCTCGCCGACGGGACGGTCGTCGACCTCGATGCCGCGCGGCTCGCGGCGCCGCTGGACGGCGCCCTCCGCGCGTGCGCGCCGGCGCTCGTCCTGCTCGCCGCGGGGCTGGTCATCGCGCGGCTCTGACAGCTGCGCGGCGCGCGGCGATGGTCAGGGGCTCGACGCCCACCAACCCCTGGAACGCGCCGATGAACGGCCTGAGCGCGCGCACGTACCGGGCGGCCCGGCGATCAACGGCGTCGACCCGCACCTCGCTCACCAGCGCTGCGCCGCTCCCGGCGGGTTCCGTCCAGTTGGCGAACAGGACCCGCGCCGTGCCCGGCACCTCCCACGTGTCGAACTCCGCCGGATCGGACAGCGCGCCGAAGTCCGCGCGCGCCGTCCAGATCCGCCCGCAGAGGCCGGAGATCGCGTAGGTCGGCCCCGCCTCCAGCAGGTGGAACGGGTCGGTGCGGAACAGCTCCTCGAACGTGACGCTCGCCCGCACGCCGGGGATCCGGGCGCGGATCAGCCGGCCGAGCACGCGGCAGTCGCGCACGCGGACGGTCGCTGCGCAGGCCCAGAGCTCCGACTCGGGCGCCGCGCTCTCGCGACGATGGCGGGTGCGGACCATCGGCGCGTCCAGCCAGCGATCGAGGTCGACGGGAGGCACGGACGACGATCTTCCCCCATCGGCGCCCCGGATCCGTGGGAGCCTATGTCGCAGCCGATCCTCAACCAAAGCGAGGTTCCCATGCGCAGTTGGAGGCTGGCCGCCGCGGCGGCCATCGTCATCGCCGTGGCCGTACCTGGCGTGGCGGACGCGAAGGGCGGCGGGAAGGGGCTGTGGAAGCTGTACGACCGGAGCCTCAGCCAGGCCCGCTACATCGATC
>DATHJG010000420.1:0-9077 GCA_035489875.1 Solirubrobacteraceae bacterium
GCGACGTGCGGCGGCTGGCCGACAACCAGGTCGTCTACACGGCGGTGTGCAACGAGACCGGGGGGATGATCGACGACGCGACCGTGTTCCGGCTCGGCGCCGACAACTTCCGCTTCGTCGGCGGCGACGAGTACGACGGCGTGCACCTCAAGCAGCTCGCCGACACGCTCGGCCTGCGCGTGTGGATCAAGCCCAGCACCGACCAGCTGCACAACCTCGCCGTGCAGGGGCCGCTCAGCCGCGACATCCTGCGCGAGATCATCTGGTCGCCCGACGCGCAGCCGCAGCTCGACGAGCTGAAGTGGTTCCGCTTCCTGATCGGGCGCATCGGCGCGTACGACGGCATCCCGGTGATCGTCTCGCGCACCGGCTACAGCGGCGAGCTCGGCTACGAGGTGTTCTGCCACCCGTCCGACGGGCCCGCCGTGTGGGACGCGATCATGGCGGCGGGGGCGCCGCACGGGCTCAAGCCGCTCGGGCTGGACGCGCTCGACATGCTGCGGATCGAGTCGGGGCTGATCTTCGCCGGGTACGAGTTCGACGACCAGGTCGACCCGTTCGAGGCCGGCATCGGCTTCACGGTCGCGCTCGAGACCGAGGACGACTTCTGCGGCAAGGCCGCGCTCGTGGAGCGCAAGGCGCACCCGCAGCGCACGCTCGTCGGGCTCGAGCTCGAGGGCAACGAGACGGCCGCGCACGCCGACTGCGTGCACGAGCCGGGCAGCCGCTCGCAGATCGGCGTGATCACGTCCGGCACGCGCAGCCCGACGCTGCGCAAGAACGTGGCGCTGTGCCGGATGGCCGTGCAGTACGCGGAGCCGGGGACGCAGGTCGAGGTCGGCAAGCTCGACGGGCACCAGAAGCGGATCCCGGCGACCGTCGTGCGCGTCCCGTTCTACGACCCGGAGAAGAAGCGCCCACGGTCCTAGTCGCCGCGGGTCAGGAGATCTGGCCGAGCTTCTCGTAGCGGCCGCCGTGGAACAGCAGCGGCGTGCCCTCCGAGTAGCGCGCGTACTCGACGCGGCCGAGGAAGAGCGAGTGGTCGCCGCCCCAGTAGGAGCGGTTGACGTTGGCGACGAAGTGTGCGAGCGCGCCCTCGACCAGCGGCGTGTCGTGGATGATCTCGAAGCGGGGCTCGACCCCCGCCGCGTTCGGGCGGCCGGCGAAGCGGTCGGACAGCTCGCTCTGCGCCTCGCACAGGACGCTGACGCCGTACGTCCGGCCCTCGTGCAGGAGCCCGCACATCTTGGTGCGCCGGTCGACGGAGATCAGCACGAGCGGCGGCTCCAGCGAGACCGACATGAACGCGTTCGCGGTCATCCCGTGCACCTGGCCGCCCTCGCGCGTCGTGATGACCGTCACGCCGGTGGCGAACATGCCGAGCGTCCGGCGCAGCGCGATCCGCGGGTCGTCGCCCTGCTCCTGCGGCAGCTCCACCGCCTGCGGCGCCGGAACGTCGTCGAAGCGGCTGTCGCCGATCCCGTCCGGACCGGGCCAGATCGCCGTGCCGCTGAGCGGGAGGTCGAACTCCGATGGCGGCGTGGGCGTCCCGTTCATGGATTGGACAAATTGTTACACGATCCGGCGTCGGCGGTCCAGCCGTTA
This sequence comes from Solirubrobacteraceae bacterium, assembly GCA_035489875.1. Classification (GTDB taxonomy): domain Bacteria; phylum Actinomycetota; class Thermoleophilia; order Solirubrobacterales; family Solirubrobacteraceae; genus DASQMT01. The sequence goes on from DATHJG010000420.1 coordinate 1,606, forward strand.
GGGTCCGCGGCGCATGCCCCCGGAGATGTTCATGCGCGCCGGCCGCCGCAAGGTGCGGATCAGCAATCCCGACAAGCTGCTGTTCCCCGCCGACGGGATCGCGAAGGCCGACCTCGCCGGCTACTACGCGGCGGTCGCTCCGGCGATGAACCCGCACCTGCGCGACCGGCCGCTCAACCTGTGGCGCTGGAACGCGGGCATCGAGCGCGACGTCGTGATCCAGCAGGAGATCCCGCGCGGCGCGCCCGACTGGGTGCGGCGCGTGGAGGTGCCGCGACGGCGCGGCGGCACCGTGGTCCACGTGGTCGGCGGCGAGACGGCGACGCTCGTCTGGCTGGCCAACCTGAATTGCGTCACGCCCCACGTGTGGACGAGCCGCGCGGACCGGCCGGACCGGCCCGACCGGATCGTGTTCGACCTCGACCCGCCCGACGCCGACGCCGACGCCCACTTCCCGGCGATCCGCGCGGGAGCGCTCGTGCTCGGCGAGGTGCTGCGGGAGCTGGGGCTGGAGCCGTTCGCGATGACGTCCGGCTCGCGCGGGCTGCACGTCGTCGCGCCGCTGCGGCGGGGCGCGCACGCCGACGAGGCGCGCGAGACGGCCGGCACGATCGCCGAGCGGGTCGCCGAGCGCCGGCCGGACGAGCTGACCACGGCCTGGCGCAAGAACAAGCGCGGCGGCCGGGTGCTCGTCGACGTGGCGCGCAACACGTACGCGCAGACGACCGTGGCGCCGTACGCCGTGCGCGCGATCCCCGGCGCACCGGTGGCGACGCCGCTCGCGTGGGATGAGCTCGAGGCGCCCGACCTCCACCCGCGCCGCTGGACGCTGGCGACGGTGCCGGAGCGGCTGGAGCGCGACGGCGACCCGTGGGAGCGGATCGCCGCAGCAGCGCGGCCGCTCCCGCGAACGTGAAGAGGTCTAGACGCCGGTCAGCCGCTCGGACAGCTCGCGCAGCGCGCGGCGGTCGTCCGCGTCCAGCGCCTGGCCGTGGGGGCGGGTCTCGCGGGTCTGCTCGAAGTAGACGCCGGTCACGCCGTCGAGCGCGGGGTCGGCGATCAGCCGCCACGTCGCGTCGACGCCGTGCTCGAGCGGCGTCACCGGGGCGATGCCCTCGTTCGTGACCATCTTCGTCGCCATGAACGTGCCGGGGTGCAGCGCGGTCGCGGTCACGCCGCTCCCCTGCAGCTCGGCGGCGAGGTCGAGCATGAACATGATCTGCGCGAGCTTGGACTGGCGGTAGGCGCGCGTGCCCTCGTAGCCGCGCTCGAGCATGACGTCGCCGAAGTCGATCGGGTACTGGCCCGCCGACGCGACCTGGACGATCCGCGCCGGCGCAGAGGCGCGCAGCAGCGGCAGCAGCCGCCGGATCAACGCGTAGCCCGCGAGGTAGTTGACCGCGAAGCGCAGCTCGTGCCCGTCGGCGCTCTCCAGCCGCGCGCCGTCGCCGGGCTTGGTGAAGCCGATGCCGGCGTTCGAGACCAGCACGTCGAGCCGGTCGGTCGCGTCCTGCACCGCCTCCGCGAGCGCAGCGACCTCGGCGAGCGACGCGAGGTCGGCGCGGAACGTGTGGATGCCGGGCAGCTCGTCGGCGAGCGCCGCCAGCCGCTCCTCGCTGCGGCCGTGCGCGAGCACGTCCCAGCCCTCGCGGTAGGCGCGGCCCGCCAGCTCGCGGCCCAGGCCGTCCGTCGCGCCGGTGATCAGGAGCGTGCCGTTCACCCCGTGGATGATGACGTCAGAGGGTGAGCCGGACGTCCCAGAGGTCCGGGAAGAAGCGCCGCTCCATGGTGCCGCGCAGGTACTCGACGCCCGGCGAGCCGCCGGTGCCCGGGCGCGTGCCGATCTCGCGCGCCGCCATCAGCGCGTGGTGATGGCGCCAGCGCCCGACGCCCTCGTCGTGGTCGACCAGCAGCTCCGCCACGGCGTGCCAGGCGGCGCGCAGCGGGTCGGCGTGGTCGCGGTAGACGCCGGCGAGCGCCGCGAGCCGCGCCTCGCGCTCCTCGGGCAGCCCGAGGCCGGCGGCGAACGCCTCGTAGAGCGACGGGCCCTCCGGCGGCTCGCCTCCGCCCGGCCAGGTGCCGCGCTCGCCGGAGAGCCACTCGATCGCGCGGAGCTGGCGCGACTGGAAGCCGGACGCCGGCGCGAGCGGGTCGCGGAACTCCAAAAAGCCCTCCGGGCTCATCGTCTCGAGCACCTCGAGCTGCCCGATCAGCAGCCGCCAGACGGCGACGACGCGACGCAGCCGCGGCGCGGCGGCGTGCGGGCGGCCGGCTGCGAGCTCGTCGCGCGCGGTCGTCAGCTCGTGCAGGATCAGCTTGAACCACAGCTCGTACGCCTGGTGGACGACGATGAACAGCAGCTCGTCGTGCGCCCCGGGCGTGATCGGGCGCTGGAGCTGGAGCAGGTCGTCGATCAGCAGGTACGTCGCGTCGTCGGTCCCGCCGCCGGTCGTCGCCTCCGGCGCCGGCGCGCTCGGAGCGATCTCCTCGCCGTCCAGCGCGCGGTTGACGAGCGCATCGGCCTCGGCGTTGTCCGCGCGCGGGACCGAGCGGATCGACCAGCGCTCGAACCCGCGCAAGAGCTCCAGCGCCTGCGCGTGCAGCGGCGCGAGATCGCGGTGCTTGACCTTGTACTCGCCGGTGACCTGCTTGGCGACCAGCTCGGAGTCGTTGACGACGTCCACCTCGGTGGCGCCCAGCGCGACCGCGCGCTCGAGCCCGAGCAGCAGGGCGCGATACTCGGCCACGTTGTTGGTCGCGCGCCCGAGCGTGACGGCGACCCGGTCGAGCACCCGCTCGTCGGGCGTGGACACGACCGCGGCGGCGGCGGCGGGACCCGGATTGCCGCGGGCACCGCCGTCCACGTGGACGACGACGTGCACGGCGGAGGAGTCTAGGCGACCTACTGGCCGTTGCGTGAGGCCGCGATCGGCGGGAACTCGCCGGGCACGCGTGGGCGGCGCCGGTCGCGCACCTCGCGCTGGCCGCCGCCGGTGGAGCGGGGCTCGCGGCGCTCGGACTTGCGCCGGTCGACGATCACGGTGACGTTGGGGTCCCCCTCGTAGTACCCGGCGAGGCGGCCGTACAGCTCGTCAGCGAGCGGCTCGGGGACGACGCAATAGATCACGAGCGCGATGCTACCCGACGTCCGGCCGCGCGAGACTCGATCATCCGTCGAGTTCCGCCGTCGCGGCGAGGTGCAGCCCGCCGCGCTCGTCGGCCGCGGCGTTGACGACCTGCTCGTCCGGCGCCAGCTCCGCGAGCTCGTCGCCGTGCCCCTCGCGCCGCACGCCGCTGCCCTCGTCGGACAGGTCCACCTCGAAGCGATACCAGCTCAGCTCCCACATCACGGCGATCGCGACGACGCTCGGACGATCGGCCAGCGGGCGCACCGAGACGGCCGGCGGGCCGAGCGAGCGGGCGACGCCGCCGACGGTGCGGACGTGGTCGGAGGTGTTGAACACGTCGAGCGCGCGCGCCATCTTCAGCTCGGCGTTCGTGGGGACGGCGCGCACGTGGCGCGGGCGCCGCGGCGCCTCCGGCACGGGCGGGGCCTCCGGCGACCGCGCCGGCGGGGCGTCGAAGTGGACGCCCGCCTCGGCCGCGTCCTGTGCGGCCTGCGCGTCGGCGACCTCGCGTGCTCGCTCGCGGCGGGCGCGGAGGCGGTCCACCAGGCGCGTGCGTCCCTCGTGGCGGGAGCTGCGCAGCGTCACCTCGTCGGCGCCCGACTCGCGGATCCAGCCCTCGTGCTGGGCGCGCGCGGTGCACAGCTCGCACACGTGGCGGCGCGACCCGCCGGCGAGGAACGGCTCGGCCCGCTCGCCGCGCAGCAGCGTGCGGCCGCAGACGTCGCAGGACACGTCCTGCTGGTTGGTGCGGATGTCGCGGGTCCGGCCCATGCAGCCGACGAGGTTAGCGGGAGCGGCTCCCCCGGGAGAATGCTCCGGTGCTCGCCGATGCCTAGCGGGAGCGGCCCGCAGGCGGAGTCGGCGCCGCACGGCATCGGCTCCGCTCCGGGAGTTACTACGCGTGAACCTCCTCGGCCTTCTCCACCACCTTCTGCGCCAGGTGCGCGGGGATCTCCTCGTAGCGCGCGAACTCCATCGTGAACTCGCCCTGGCCGCCCGTGATCGAGCGGAGGTCGGGCGCGTAGGCCAGCATCTCCGCCATCGGCACCTCGGCGCGGACCTCGGTCATCCCGCCCACCGACTCGGTGCCGAGCGGCCGGCCGCGGCGGGAGGAGAGGTCGCCCATCACGTCGCCGACGCTCTCGTCGGGCACGCTCGCGACGACGAGCATGATCGGCTCCAGCAGCACCGGCGTGGCCTGCTCGAGCGCCTGCTTCATCGCGATCGAGCCCGCCGTCTTGAACGCCATCTCCGACGAGTCGACCGTGTGGTAGGAGCCGTCGAAGAGCTTCACCCGCACGCCCTTGACCGGGTAGCCGGCCACGATCCCCTGCGTCATCGCCTCGCGCACGCCCTTCTCGACCGCGGGGATGAAGCCGCCGGGGATGACGCCGCCCTTGATCGCGTTGACGAACTCGAACTCCCCGTCGGCGAGCGGCTCGATCTCGATGTGGCAGTCGCCGAACTGGCCGCGGCCGCCGGACTGCTTCTTGTGCCGCCCGTGCGCCTTCGCGGAGCCGCGGATCGTCTCCTGGTAGGGCACGCGCGGCGGCATCAGCTCGACCTCGGCGCCGAAGCGCGACGCCAGGCGGTCGACGATCACCTCGACGTGGATCTGCGACAGCCCGGCGACGATCTGCTCCCCGGTCTGCTCGTCGCGGTGCAGGTCGATCGTCGGGTCCTCCTCCTGCAGCCGGCGCAGCGCGGTGAACACCTTGTCCTCGTCGCCCTTCGCCTTCGGCTCGATGTGGAACGCCATCACGGGCGCCGGCAACTTGATCGCCGGCATGTGGATCGGCTGGTCGCGCGCCGCGAGCCAGTCGCCCGCGCGCGTCTCCTTGAGCTTGGCGACCGCGCCGATGTCGCCCGGACCGAACGCGTCGGTGTGCGCGACGTCCTTGCCCTGCGGCTCCAGCAGCTGCCCGATCCGCTCCTTGTTGTGCGTGCGGGTGTTGAGCACGTGCGTGTCGTGGGTCATCACGCCCTGATAGACCCGGAAGAGGTTGATCCGCCCCGCGAACGGGTCGGCGCGCGTCTTGAACACGTAGGCGAACATCTCGCCGTCCTCGACCGGCTCGAGCGTCATCTCCTCTACCTCGAGCCCGCCGTGCTGCACCGGCGAGGGCAGGTCGTCGACGATCGCGTCGAGCAGCCGGTCGGCGCCGAGGCGGCTCGTGGCCACGCCGCAGGTCACCGGGAAGATGTGGCCGTGGTCGGTGCCGTCCTCGAGCGCCTGCACGATCTCCTCGTGCGAGATCTCCTCGCCCTCGAGGTAGCGCTCCATCAGCGCGTCGGAGTTCTCCGCGACCTCGTCCATCAGCTTCTCGCGGTACTCCTGCGCACGCTCGGCGGCTTCGTCCGGGATCGGGATCTCCTTGCCGTGCTCGCCGCCGCCGTCGTACTCGTACGCCTTCATGTCGACGAGGTCGATCACGCCGCGGATCTCGTGCTCCGAGCCGATCGGGATCTCGGTCGCCACGACGTGCGGGCCGAACGCGGCCTTGAGCGACTCGAGCGTGCGGAAGAAGTCGGCCCGCTCGCGGTCGAGCATGTTCACGTAGATCAGGCGCGCGACGCCGAGCTCGGAGGCGCGCTGCCACAGCCGCTGGGCGGAGACCTCGACGCCCATCACGGCGTTGACCACGAACACGGCGGACTCGCACACGCGCAGCGCGCCGAGCGCGTCGGCGATGAACGAGGGCTCGCCGGGGGTGTCGATCAGGTTGACCTTCACGTCGCGCCACTGGAACGAGGCGAGCGACGCGGAGATCGACATCCCGCGGGCCTTCTCGTCCTCGTCGGCGTCTGAGACCGTGGTCCCGTCGGCTACCGTGCCGAGCCGGGTCAGCGCCCCGGCCTCGAACAGGAGCGCCTCGTGCAGCGAGGTCTTTCCGCTGCCGCGGTGGCCGACGAGCGCCACGTTGCGAATCCTGCTGGCGGCATGGGGCATGCCTGCGCCTCCTTCTTCGTGCCCGCCTCCCTCACGGCAGGCTTGTGCCGCCGGACACTAGCGCGCCGGTCGGTGCTAGTCGCGCAGGTTGTCGCCCTGCAGGCGGCTCTTGAGCCGTAGCACCGCTTTGGTGTGCAACTGGGAGATGCGCGACTCGGTGACGCCGAGGACCTCGCCGATCTCCCGCAGCGTGAGGTTCTCGTAGTAGTAGAGCGCGATCACGAGCTTCTCGCGCTCGGGCAGCGCCGAGATCGCGTCGGCCAGCCGGTCCTTCAGCTCCGAGGCGTCGAGCAGCTGCTGCGGGTCCGGGGCGTCGGGATCGTGCAGCGTGTCGAGCAGCGAGACCTGGTCGCCGGAGGCGTCCGACACCGCCCACAGCTCGTCCAGCGCGACCACGGTCGAGTTGGAGATCTTGACGAGCGACTCCTGGAACTCGTCGACGGAGAGGTTGAGCTCCGAGGCCATCTCCTCGTCGGACGGCGTGCGGTGCAGCCGGTGCTCGAGCTTGCCGTGCGCGCGCTCGATCTCGCGGGCGCGGGCCCGGACGGACCGCGGCACCCAGTCCAGGGCGCGCAGCTCGTCGATGATCGCGCCCTTGATCCGCGTGATCGCGTACGTCTCGAACTTGATCTCGCGATCGATGTCGAAGCGCTCGATCGCGTTGATCAGCCCGATCAGCCCATAGGAGATGAGGTCGGCCTCCTCGACGTGCGCCGGCAGACCGGATGACATCCGGCCGGCGACGTACTTCACGAGCGGGGAGTAAGCGACGACGAGCTGCTCGCGTGCGCGATCGGAACCGGCCGACTTGTACTTCCGCCAGAGATCCTTGAGCTCGATCGCTTTGACGTTGGTTTCCAGCGCCGCTCCTTGCAAGGTTATGCCCGTGGGTGGCTGCGTTGGTAGGCAGCGCGCAAGCGGGCTGACTCTACCCGAGTGTAGACCTGAGTGGTGGATATGGACGCGTGACCGAGCATTGCCTGGATGGCCCGTAGATCGGCACCTCCCTCCAGAAGATGAGTCGCGAAGGAGTGACGCAGCGCGTGCGGGTGCACGGCGCCCTGCGCCGCGGCGTGCCGTGCCCAGGTCCGCAGCCGGCGGCGGACGTCCGACGTGGAGAGGCGCCGGCCGGTCTTGGAGAGGAACAGCGCGGGCTCGCCGTTGCCGGCGTCCAGCGCCCCCCGGGCGCGCTCCAGGTAGCGCGTGACGGCGGCCAGGGCGTGCTCGCCGACCGGCACGAACCGGGTCTTCCCCCCCTTGCCCTCGACCCGCACCTGCTCGGCGTCGAAGTCGAGCGAGCCGACGTCGAGGTCGACGAGCTCCTCGGCGCGCAGCCCGCACGCGTAGGCGAGCTCGAACAGGGCGCGATCGCGCGTCTCGAGCGGCGTGGACGT
>DATHJG010000421.1:0-2275 GCA_035489875.1 Solirubrobacteraceae bacterium
ACCGCGGCGGCAGCGGGCTGCGCTACCGCGGGCACCACGGCGGCAGCGGGCTGCGCTACCGCGGGCACGGCGGCGGCGGCGGGCGGCGCCACCACCGGCGCGGGCGGCGCGGGCGGGGGCGGGGCGAGGGCGGGAGCGACCGGGTTGGCGGCGAGGGCGATGACCGGCGGCGGCGGGACGACCGCGATCGCCTCGCTCGCCGGGACGGCGGTGGCGCTCGCGCGCTCGCCCGACCCGCGAGCGTCGCCGTCGGGTCGCTCGCTCGCGACCGGCACGTCGCGGCGCGCGGGCGCGTCCGTCTTGCCGGCCGCGCCCAGCAGCGCGGCGAAGCCGTCGGCCGGCGCGTCGGGGGCGGCGGCGCGGGCGGCCGGGGCGTGGCGCAGCGTGGTCGGAGCGGTGCGGTCGGGGCTCATGCGGTCCTTGGTCAGACGATCGAGTAGGGGAGGGCGGTGGGCGTCCCGCGGTAGGCGGCCGCGAAGGCCTGCACCTTCTGGACGTAGCTCTGCGTCTCGGCGAACGGCGGCACGCCGCCGTAGCGCTGGACCGCGCCGGGGCCGGCGTTGTACGCCGCGAGCGCCTTCGTCGCGTCGCCGCCGAACGCGTCGAGCTGCTGCTTGAGGTAGCGCGCGCCGCCGTCGAGCGACTGGAGCGGGTCGGTCACGTCGGTCACGCCCAGGCCGGCGGCGGTGCCCGGCATCAGCTGGGTCAGCCCGCGTGCGCCGGCCGGGGAGCCGGCGGCGGGGTCGAAGTTCGACTCCTGGCGCACCAGGCCGGCGAGCAGCGCGGGATCGATGCCGTTGCGCTGCGCGGCGGCGGTGATCTCCGCGCCGTAGGGCACGCCGGGCGGCAGCGCCGACGGCGTAGCCGGTGCGGCCATCGTCGCGGCGGGAGCCGGCGAGACGGGCGGAACGCTCGCCGCGGGGACCGCGGCGGTCGTTGCTGCTGTGAGCTGTGAAGCGAAGTCCTGACCACCGTTCCCTCCTGGAGCGGCGGCGGCGCTGACGAGCAGCTGGAGCTGCTCGACGCGCGCGACGACTGCCTCGACCGACATCTACGCGGCTGCTCTCCTCCGGTGGACGTTCAGGGCGACCTCGTCGAGGACGATCTGCGCGCGGCGCAGCACCTCGGCGTCATGGTCGGCACGGCGCTTGCGCTTGAGCCGCTCGATGACCTCGCGGTCGCGGGCTGCCTCGGTGAGCGCCGCCCGGGTGCGGGCGACCTCGGCGTCGCGCTGGTCGAGGTGGGCGACGGCGTCGAGCCGGCGCAGCTCGGCGCGCTCCATCCACGCCTGGACGGCGAGGAGGTCGGCGCCGGACGCGCCCGACTTCAGCACGGTGTCGCGGCCGGTGTCACGAGCGGCGGAGACCGCCGTCGTGGCCTGCCGCAGCAGCGCCTCGCCGCGGACGCGGTGAGACAGCTCGCGGGCGAGCTCCTCGCGCGCGGCCTCCTCGGCGCGCTCACGCAGCGACCGGACCCGCTCGAGGCGGAAGGTGAAGGACGGGTTCTCCACGTCCGAGGTCATCGCCCGCGCGCGCAGCGACTTGAGCCGCTCGACGTGCGTACGAGATGCGCGCGCGGAGGTTCAGCCCGCAAGCGTCGCTCGGCGCGAGGCCGAATCCTTCAAGCCACGTCGCCGCGCGTGCGCGACGATTGGTCGCATGGAACAGCGCATCAGCCTCGTCACCCTCGGCGTCGCCGACCTCCGGCGCGCGATGGACTTCTACTCCGCGCTCGGCTGGGAGGGCGAGACGCCCGACGGCGACGTCGCGTTCTTCCAGGCGGGCGGGCTCGTGTTCGGGCTGTGGGGGCGCGACAAGCTCGCGGCCGACAGCGCCGTGGAGGACTCAGGCGGCTGGGGCGGCATCACGCTCGCCCACAACGTCCGCTCGCCAGCCGACGTCGACGCCGTGCTCGATCAGGCGCGCGCCGGCGGCGGTCGCGTCGTGCGCGAGGCCGCCGACACGTTCTACGGCGGCTACGCGGGCGTCTTCCTCGACCCGGACGGCCACCCCTGGGAGATCGCCCACAACCCGGGCTGGACGCTCGCGGAGGACGGGAGCGTGTCGCTGCGCTGAGCGGCGGCTCGCGTGCCCGGCGACCCGAACCCGCTCCCTTCAATGCTGCAGTTGACGTTCGCCGGCGCCCGCCGCCGCGCGCCGAGTCCCGGCGAGCTCCCCAGGCGTCCGGCCGCCCAGCGTCACGAGCTCGCGCGTCATGTGCGCCTGGTCGGCGTAGCCCGCCGCGAGCGCAGCGGACGCGAGTGGCTCTCCCGCGG
>DATHJG010000422.1:0-11226 GCA_035489875.1 Solirubrobacteraceae bacterium
CATCGACTGGACGGCCTCGTCGAGCATCTGCATGTAGAGCTCGAAGCCGAGCGCCGCGACGTGGCCGGACTGCTCGTCGCCGAGCAGCGAGCCGGCGCCGCGCAGCTCCAGGTCGCGCATCGCGACCTTGAAGCCCGCGCCCAGCTCGGTGTAGTCGGAGAGCGCGGCGAGCCGGTCGGCCGCCTCCTGGGTGAGCGCTGCCGCGCTGGGATAGAGCAGGTACGCGTAAGCGCGCTCGCGCGAGCGGCCGACGCGGCCGCGGATCTGGTAGAGCTGGCTGAGCCCGAACCGGTCGGCGCGGTCGACGATCAGCGTGTTGGCCTGGGGGATGTCGATGCCCGACTCGATGATCGAGGTCGAGACGAGCACGTCGGCGTCGCCGCGCAGGAAGCCGATCATGCGCTCCTCGAGCTGCTTCTCGTCCATCTGCCCGTGCGCGACGGTGAAGCGAAGCTGCGGGCACAGCGCGCGCAGCCGCTCCGCGGTCTCGTCGATGTCCTCCACGCGGTTGTGCAGGAAGAACGCCTGCCCGTCGCGCGCGTGCTCGCGCTCGAGCGCCTGCTTGACCAGGTTCTCGTCGTACTCGCCGACGTAGGTCTTGACCGGGCGGCGGCCCTCGGGCGGCGTCTCGATCACCGTGATGTCGCGCAGGCCGGCGAGGCTCATCTGCAGCGTGCGCGGGATCGGCGTGGCGCTCATGCTGATCACGTCGACCTTGAGCTTGAGCTGGCGCAGCAGCTCCTTCTGCTTGACGCCGAAGCGCTGCTCCTCGTCGACGATGATCAGCCCGAGGTCCTTCGCGCGCACGTCGCGCGAGAGCACGCGGTGGGTGCCGATGAGGATGTCGACCTGGCCCTCGGAGAACCGGCGGACGGCGGCGCGCTGCTCGGCGGCCGGGCGGAAGCGGCTGACGTGCTCGATCGTGAACGGGTAGTCGCGCAGGCGCTCGGCGAACGTGCCGTAGTGCTGCTGCGCGAGGATCGTGGTCGGGACCAGCATCAGCACCTGCTTGCCGGCGTTCGCGGCCTTGAACGCGGCACGCAGCGCGACCTCGGTCTTGCCGTAGCCGACGTCGCCGCAGATCAGGCGGTCCATCGGGCGCTCGGACTCCATGTCCTCCTTGACGGCCTCGATCGCGTCGCGCTGGTCGGGGGTCTCGCGATACGGGAACGCGGCCTCGAACTCGCGCAGCCAGTCGGAGTCGGGCTCGAACGCGTAGCCGCGCCGGCGCTTGCGCTCGGCGTAGAGGTTGAGCAGCTCGCCGGCCAGCTCCTGCGCGGCCCGGCGGGCGCGGGCCTTGATCTTGTCCCAGCGCGTGCCGCCGAGCTTGGAGAGCGTCGGCTGGTTGCCGTCGGCGCCGACGTACCGGGAGATCTTCGCGAGCTGGTCGACCGGCATGAAGACCTTGTCGTCGCCCTGGAACTCGAGGTCCAGGTAGTCGCGCGTGATGCCGCCGACGGTCTTGGTGTCGAAGCCGGCGAAGCGCGCGACGCCGTGGTCCTCGTGGACGATGAAGTCGCCGGTCCGCAGGTCGGTGAACGACCGCAGCAGCCCGCGGCCCCGGCGGGTCGGCCGCGTGCTCGCCTTGCGGCGGTGGATGAGCCGGTGCTCGGGGATCGCGGCGAGCCGGATGCCGGGTGCCACGAAGCCGTCGCGCAGGGTGGCCTCCTGGAAGACCAGGCCCTCGGTGGTCCCGTCCCAGCGCGCCTTCACGCGCGCGAGGTTGTACGCCGCGCGCTCGCCGCCGCCGCGGTTGGGCCAGGTGACGAGCGTCGTGTAGCCGGAGCGGATCAGCTTCTCCAGCTCGGGCTCGGCCTCGCGCAGGCTGCGCGCCGCGAACTCGGCGGCCTGGGCGCGGAACTCGAGCGGCTGGGAGCCGGAGATCGAGGAGAGCCGCAGCGGGCGGCGGGCGTCGAGCTGCGCCAGGATGCCGTCGGGCTTGACGTAGAGCTGGTGCGCGTCGGTGTCGTGGAACGCGGCGCAGACGTCGTCCCAGTGGTCGCGCAGCGCCGGCTCGATGTCCTCGTCGGCGGCGAGGATCAGCTCGGCGTCGTCGGGCAGCAGGTCGAGCAGGTCGCGGAAGTCGTCGACCGGGAGCAGCTCGGCGATGTCCGGCCGCTCCTCGGGCGTCTCCAGCGCGGCGATCTCGGCGAGCTCGCGGTGCTCGGCGGCCAGCTCCGCGGCGGGCGCGATCTCGACGCTCTCGGTGTCGCCCAGCGAGCGCTGGGTGAACGTGGAGAACCAGCGCAGCGATTCGATCTCGTCGTCGAACAGGTCGACGCGGATCGCCCGCTCCTCGGTCGCCGGGTAGACGTCGAGCAGCCCGCCGCGGACCGCGAACTGCCCGCGGTCGTCGACCTGGTCGACGCGCTCGTAGCCGGCGGAGACGAGGTCGTTCGCGGCCTCGTCGAGGTCGAGCAGGTCGCCGACCTTGAGGCTGAACCCGTGCGGGCGCAGCGTCGGGTCGGGGACCTTCTCGGACAGCGCGACGGCCGAGACGACGATGACCGGAGCTTCGGCGCCGGGGCTGCGGTCCAGCACCGCGTCGAGGGCGGCGACCCTGAGCCCGACCAGGTGCGCCGGCGGCGTGAGGTGGGACTCATAGGCGACGCCGCGGCTTGGATAGAACCGGACGGCGCGCGGCTTCAGCCAGGCGCGCAGGTCGGCCGCGAGGTCGCGCGCGGCCCGGTCGTCGGCGGCGACGACCACCGTCGGACGCCGCGCATCCCGCTCGGCGACGGCCGCGATCAGGTACGGCCGCAGCGACTGCGAGACGAACGCGCGCGTGTCCGGCTCCGCGAGCTTCGCAGCGTCGGGATGGTGCTCGAGCTGGGTGAGGAAGGGGCGGAGAGACATGCGTTCGGGCACGGCAAACGGCCACGAGAGGCATCGCGCGGCTGTGCTCCAGGCAGTCTAGAGCGGGGTCCGTACGGCCGGCGCCGCGCGTCGCAGCGCAGGCGAGACCGCTACGCGCGGGCGAGGATGTTCAGCCGCACGTAGCGGATCCGCAGCGGATCCCCGAGCCGCTCCAGCGTTGCGGCGACGAACGGCTCGCGCAGGTGCTCGGGCAGCCGGGCAAGGAGCGATCCGAGGCAGATCGCGCCCAGGTAGGCGGCCGGGTCCTCCGGGTCGACGTCCACCCGGGTCAGCCAGCACCACACGTCGGTGAAGCCGGCCGCGTGGAGCCGGCGCTCGGTCGCCTCCGGCGTCGCGAACGTCCAGTCGGTCGACCAGCCGTCGAAGTGCTCGGCGTACTGCGGCTCCCGCGCCACGTCCAGTCCCACCTGCTTGACCTCGGCGACGTTGCCGTCGCCGCCGCACTGCGCCACCAGCCGGCCGCCCGGTCGGAGCGCCGCGTGCAGGTTGGCGAACAGGCGGTCGTGGTCCGGGACCCAGTGGAACGTCGCGGTGGAGAGGACCGCGTCAACGGGCTCGTCCAGCCGCAGCTCGAGCAGGTCGGCCTGCCGGACGTCGACCTCGGGCGGGAGCCGCTCGCGCGCCTGCTCGACCATCGAGGGCGCGGCGTCGACCGCGACCACGTGCCCGTCCGGCAGGCGGTCGAGCAGGATCCGCGTGACGTTGCCGGTGCCGCAGCCCGCGTCGAGCACCGTCTCGTCGCCACGGAGCACGAGCCGGTCGAGCACGTCGGCGCCCATCGCGGTCATCGGCGCCGACACGCGCTCGTACGTGGTCGCGTCCCAGTCGCGTGGCGTCATCCCGCCGTACGTTATCGCGTACGATCGTATGCCGCAAACTGTCCGGCATGACCAACTCGGCAACGGGCGCGTCGATCGAGCTCCGACCGATCGAGCCCGCGGACGGCGAGGAGTGCGCGCGCATCGTCTACGAGGCCTTCGGCCGCGTGCACGACCACCACCGGTTCCCGCGCGAGTTCCCGACGCTCGACGTCGCCCGAGAGGTCATCGGCGCGTGCATCGAGCATCCCTCGATCTGGGGCGTCGTGGCCGAGCGCGACGGGCGGATCGCCGGCTCGAACTTCCTCGACGAGCGCGGGCCGATCAGGGGAGTGGGGCCGATCTCCGTCGACCCGAGCACGCAGGCCCAGGGCGTCGGGCGCCGGCTGATGGAGGCCGTGCTGAAGCGCGGCGAGGGAGCGCGGGGCATCCGCCTGTTGCAGGAGACCTTCAACCTGCAGGCGCTGTCGCTGTATGCGTCGCTCGGCTTCGAGGTCAAGGAGCCGGCGGTCGTGATGAGCGGCAGGCCGCGGAGCGACCCGCCCGCCGGCATCGACGTGCGTCCGCTCGAGGAGGGCGATCTGGACGCGTGCGACCGGCTCTGCCGCAGCGTCCATGGCTTCGAGCGGACCGAGGAGCTGCGCGACGCCCTGGGCTCCCCCGTCCTCGCGCCGGTGGTCGCCGTGCGCGACGGTCGGCTCACCGCATGGGGGACGACGTTCGCCTCCTTCCCAGCGGTGTGCGCCGTCGCGGAGACCGAGCGCGACATGCGCGCCTTGATCTCGGGCGCTGCGGCGCGCGCCGCGGCACCGGTCTCCTTCCTGCTCCCGACGCGGCAGGCCGGGCTCATGCGGTGGTGCCTTCGCGAGGGCCTCCGCTTCACGAAGCCGATGACGTACATGTCGATCGGCGAGTACCGCGATCCGGACGGGTGCTGGATCCCGTCGGTGCTCTACTGAGCGTCGGCCACGACGCGCTCGGCTTCGTCGCGCGCCCGCTGCACCAGCTCGCGCACGTCGGCGGCGCTCTGGCGCCACTTGCCGAGCACGTGCGCGGCGACGAGGTCGGGGTCGGTCGTGTCGGGGCGACCCACGCCGATCCGCACGCGGTGGAAGTCCGTGCCGCCCAGCTCGCGCTTGAGCGACTTCAGCCCGTTGTGGCCGGCGAGGCCGCCGCCCAGGCGGACGCGGATCTCGCCGAACGGGAGATCGATCTCGTCATGGATCACCAGCAGGCGATCGAGGTCGAGCTTGTAGGAGCCGCGCGCCGGCCCGACCGAGCGGCCGGCCTCGTTCATGTACGTCTGCGGCTTGAGCACCGCGACGCGCGGGCCGCCGGCGCCGGCGCGGCCCTCGCTCAGCTCACCCGCGAACTTCTTCTTCGGCTTCGGCAGGTCCCAGCGCGCGACCAGCGCGTCGGCCACCTGGAAGCCGACGTTGTGCGGCGTTCCGTCGTAGCGGCTGCCGGGGTTGCCGAGGCCGACGACGAGCCAGTCGACCGGCGCGGAGGAAAAGAGCTTCAGGACTCGTCGGAGGCGGACTGCTCGGCCGCCTCGCCGCTGTCCTCGCCCTCGGCCGGAGCCCCGGCGGCCGCTTCCTCGCCGACCAGCGCGGTCTCGGTCTCGATCTCCTCTTCGACCGGCTCCTGCGTCGGCGGGGTGATCGTCGCGAGCACCGTCTCGTCGGGATCGTCGAGCAGGGTCACGCCCGCGGGGGCGGTCAGCAGCGACAGCGTCGCCGTGGAGTTCATCTCCAGGTCCGAGACGTCGTACACGATCGAGTCCGGGATGTCGCCCGGGAGCGCCTCGATGTGGAGCTCGATCACGCCCTGGGAGAGCACGCCGCCCTCGACCACGCCGGGCGCGTGATCCGCGCCGACGAGCTCGAGCGTGACGACCGTCTGGATCGCCACCTTCATGTCGACGCGCAGGAAGTCCACGTGGACGGCCTCGCCGCGCACGGGATGCCGCTGGACGTCCTTCACCAGCACCGGGTTCGGCGCCGCGCCGTCGACCGCGACCTCGAGGATCGCGCCCGAACGCGCCAAGGTGTTGCGCAGGATGCGGCCGTCGACCGCGAACAGCTGCGGCTCGCCCTCGCCGCCGTAGATCACGCCGGGCACCTGGCCGGTGCGGCGCAGGCGGCGGGCAGAGCGGGAGCCCTCCGCGCTGCGAGAGGCGACGTCGAGTGTGGAGGTGTCGGAGGAGGCGGCCATGAGCGGCAGCGGATGGTAGCGAACGGCCGTTGCCAGGCCGGCTCGGAGGGGTAACATTTGGTCATGACGCCGGATGAAGAGCTGATGGTCATCTTCGGTGCGCTCCACCTCGTCGCCCTCGTGCTGGGCGTGATCCTCTTCATGATGTTCCTGCGGTCGGACACGACCTCGTCTTGGAAGCCGCCCGACGAGGACGAAGGCGGCGGCGGAGGCGGCAACGACCGGCTCCCCTCGCTCAAGCCCAAGCCACGCCCCACGGGCGGGATTCCGCTGCCGGACGCCGACCAGGCCCGCACGCGGCTGCGCGACCACTCAAGCCTGCGGGACGCCCGTCCGCAGCGGTTGCGGCGCCCCGCGCACCCGCATACGCCGCAGCGCACGCCGGTCCGCAGCCGCTAGCAGCCGCTCTCGAGCCCGATCGGGTCGGAGAGCGCCAGCAGCGTCACGCCGCTGCCCGTCAGCGGGCCCTCCCGTCGCACCCGCACGCACTGGACGACCGGCAGCCCAGTCCCGGCGCGCCAGGCGACGCGGCCGGTGCCGGTGCGGCGCGTGAGCGAAAGCCGCGTGCTCGGCTCGTAGTTGAGGATCTGGACCTCGCCCGGCCGTCGCAGCCTCGCGACGCGCGCCTCCGTGACCTGCGCACAGGCGGGCTCGGCGCGGCAGGCGGGGAGCTGGGCGAGCACGGCGTTCGCGTCGCCCCGCGCCTGCGCCTCCAGCACGTCGAGCACCTTCCCCCGCTCGGTGCTCGAGCCGGTCAGCCCGCGCGCGAGCAGGAACGAGAGGCCGAGGAACACGAAGAGGCCGAAGCCGGCGACGATCAGGAACGCGGGACGGCGGCGCATGCGCCGCCGCACATTAGGCGGTCTCCTCGAACCCCTCGCCGGACAGCTCGAGGAAGCGGCGGACCGACTGCTCCTGGCGGCCGAGCTGCTCCCCCACCCGGCGCGCGTGCTCCGCGGCGTGCTCGAGGAAGTCCTCGAGGCAGCGCTCTGGGTCGTCGGGCAGCGGGTAGACGCGGGCGACATCCTGCTGCGCGCACGCGATCCCCATCGGCGGCTTCCCCTCCGCCAGCGGGCGCGGGGAGCAGACGGCGGTGACGACGATGCCCTTGTCGGGCGCGACGAGCGCCGCGGGCAGGAGCCGGTGCGCGGGGAGCCGCACGTCCAGGCCGATGCGGCGGTCGACGTCGACGTGCGCCTGCGCGAGGTCCTCGAGCGGCTCGCGCCAGATGTCGAGCACGGTGTCGGCCGCTGCCAGCGCGTCGCGCATCGCGGCCGCCTGCTCGGCGTAGAGGTGCTCGGCCTCGTCGCGGTCCCCGGCCTCCGCGAGGTCGAGGTCGCACGGGACGCGCAGGAGCTCGTCCGCTGCGACGGCGCTGCCCGCGCCCAGGCCGCCGTGGGCGACGTAGGTCTGGATCGTGCCGAGGTCGCGTCGGCCGTGGAAGACCACGGTGAGCGCGTCGCACAGCGGCAGTCCCGTGACGCGCAGGGCGACGGCGGCCGCGGTGTCGGCGTCGATCAGCGCTCTACGGAACAGCTCGTCGGATGGGTGCTCGTCCATGGCGGACCTCCTTCACCGAGATATCGGCTCCTATCCGGTGATGTTTACCGCTTCTGCGGCGGAATGAACGGGTACAGTCGGTCCGAACATGAAGGTGATCTACAAGCCCATCGGGCTGATTCTCGGCCTCGTCTCCGGTTTCGTCTCCAAGAAGATCTTCGATCTCGTGTGGACGAAGATCGACGACGAGGAGCCGCCCGAGGCCACGACGCAGCGGGCACCGTGGCTCAAGGTGCTCGCCGCGGCGGCGCTCCAGGGCATGATCTTCAAGTCCACGCGCGTCGTCGTGGACCGCTACGGCGCGATCGGGTGGAACTACCTGACCGGCGCGTGGCCGGGCGAGAAACGGCCCGACACGGACAAGTAACGTCGCCGAAGGCGAGCGCGAGGAACGAGCCGCTCGCCTGGCAGGCGAAATCCTTATCCGGAGACCTTATCCCGAGCGCAGGACGAACCCGCGCTCGGCGAGCGTGCCGAGGGCGTCCTCGAACGCGCCGAAGTCACGCGCCAGCAGCAGGTCCAGCGGACGGCCGCTCGGCCCGCTCGCCCGCACCCAGCGGCGCAGCACCGGCGCCCCGGCGCGCTCCTCGGCCTCCGCGAGCAGGTCGAGCAGGATCGGCAGCTCCGGCTTGTGGTCCAGCTCCCCGGCGATGACCGCGAGCGGGTCGGCGTCGAGGGTGGCGAGCAGCTCCTCCTCCGTCAGGCCGAGCAGCTCCTGCAGGTGCTGCGCCGGCGAGCTCAGAAACGCTGGTTTCGGTAGGGCCACGGCACAAGGCCACCCTACCGCGCCGTAGAGCCAATCTTGACCGCTGGAGAACCGCTCCGAACCGCTCGGGCAGTGCCCCATACTCGACGCGGCGTCGTCGGCGTCACGCCTGGCCGAGGATGGCGGCGAGCGCGCGCCGCGCTCAGCCCGTGCGCCGCAGGATCCAGAGGCCGGAGTTCATGTCGCTCGCGTAGATCAGCCCGGTGACCGGGTCGTGCGCCACGCCCCAGACCTGCACCGCGTTCGTCAGCGTCCCGCGCTGGGACGGCTTGACCGGGTTGTTCTCCGACGGCGGCACGAAGAACGCCGTCTCCCGCGGGTTGGCCGGGTCGGCGACGTCGATGATCCGGATCCCGTCGGTGTACCACGAGGCGTAGATCTCGTTGCCGACGAGCAGCGGGTTGTGGATCGTGTAGTCGCCGGCGTTGACGTCCTTGGCGCCGGAGCTGTTCGGCGTCTTGTACGAGCCGACCTGGCGGGGACCGCCGGGCGCCGTCCAGTCCCAGACGCGCAGGTAGCCGAAGCCCTTCTCGGTGCTCGACCCGCACGCCTTGCCGAAGTCCTCGTCGGCGCTGAACAGCAGGTTGCGGCCCTCGTCGAAGTTGCTCGAGTGCCCATCGCCGTCCGCGGTCGGGCCGAAGGCCGCCCGCGTCCGGTAGACCGGCTTGGCCGGGTTGCTGACGTCGAGCTCGATGAAGCCGGAGTCCCAGTAGGAGACGAACGCCCGGCGGCCGTCGGCCGAGGGCTCCACGGAGTGACCGTACTCCGCGTCCGGATCGCAGCCAAGGCCGGCCGCGGGCGGCCCGCCCAGGTCATGCCAGACGCCCCAGTTCGACACCTCGGCCGGGGCCGACGGGTTCGTGATGTCGATCAGCCGGAAGTCGCCGCGACCCGCGCGGTCGCGGCGGCCGCTGGGCGAGCCGGAGTCGGCGACCTCGGACGTGGGGACGCTGGCGTACACGAAGGTCTTGCGCAGGTCGGGGCGGTGCTGGATCTCCAGCTCGTGCAGGCCGCGCGTGCAGCAGCCCGTGTCGAGCCGCGCCAGCTCGACCGGCCGGGCCGGATTCGTCACGTCCCACACCTGCAGGCCGCGGAAGAAGCTCGTGTCCGTGCGCGGACCGCCGCACACCTGGATGCCGGCCACGGCGATGTCGCGCCCGGCCCGCGGGCCGTACGCGGCCGTGTAGACCACGACGTCCTCGGCGGAAGTCCCCGACGGGTTGCGCAGCCGGGACACCTCGCTCGGCACAGCCGGATCGCGCGCGTCGATCACGGCGACACCGTTGTTCGCGTCCTCGGGGCAGAAGCGCTGGTCGCCGCCGGTGTTCCAGTCCGAGAAGCCCCACGAACCGACGTAGGCGTACCGCTCGTGGACCCACACGTCGGCGTTGAAGCCGCGACCGCCGATGCTGTTGGTCCCGACGACGGCGAGCCCAGAGGCGGAGCCGGCCGCGGCTGTCCCGCTCAGCAGCTCCACGGGCGTCGTCTTCACGCCGCCCCACGCACCGCCGGTGCGCAGATGGGCGTCCACCGGCGCCGCCACGGCGACCGCCAGGAGGACCGCAGACAGCAGTACCCCACGCACCTTCATGCTCCTCCCCCTCACATGAAAATCGTTACGTGGCGGCGATCCTCTCACATCGCGGCCGCTCAGGTTCGCGCGTTGGGAATGGATGAGGCCGCCGCCGATGCACGACTGTCGCGCGCACCGCCTCAGGCGCGGCGCAGAGCCAAACGGTCTAGAACAGCTGGTTCTCGCCGCCGAACACCTCGGACACCGAGTCGTCGGTGAAGATGCGGCGGATCGAGTCGGTCAGCAGGTCGGCGCAGGAGAGCACGCGGACGTTGTCGGGCGCGCCGGGCCGGATCGGGATCGTGTCGGTGACGACGACCTCCTCGAACGGCGCGGCGGCGAGGTTCTCCCACGCGTTGCCGGAGAACACGCCGTGGGTGGCGCACGCGTACACGGAGCGCGCGCCCTCGTCCTTGACCGTCTCGGCCGCGGCGCGCAGCGTGCCGGCGGTGTCGATCAGGTCGTCGACGATCACCGCGGTCTTGTCCTTCACGTCGCCGATCACGTAGGCGATCTCTGCGACCTGCTGGGCGGGGCGCTCCTTGTTGAGGATCGCCAGCTCGGCGCCGACCTTCTCGGCGAACTTCTTCGCCAGCTTCACGCGGCCGGCGTCCGGCGAGACGACGACGATGTCGTCGAGCTGCAGGTCGTGGAAGTACTGCGTGAGGATGAACATCGCGGTCATGTGGTCCACCGGCTTCTGGAAGAAGCCCTGCGTCTGACCGGCGTGGAGGTCCATCGTGAGGACCCGGTCGGCGCCGGCCGCCTCGAGCATGCGGGCGACGAGGCGGGCGGTGATCGGCTCGCGCGGCGCGGACTTCTTGTCCTGGCGCGAGTAGCCGTACCAGGGCATGACCGCGATCACGCGGTGCGCGGAGGCGCCGATCGCCGCGTCGATCATCACCATGAGCTCCATCAGGGCGTCGTTCGCGTTGAGGCCCTCGTCCGGGTTGGCGCACGTCGGCTGGACGAGGAAGACGTCCGCGCCGCGGATCGACTCCTCGTAGCGGCAGTACACCTCGCCGTTCGAGAACGTCTTGAGCGTGACGCCGCCGAGGTCGACGTTGAGCTTCCCGGCGATCTTGGCCGCGAGCGCAGGGTTCGCACGCCCCGAGAACAGCATGAGGCGTTTGCTGTACTCCATCGTGATCGAAGAGCCGGCCACGGGGTGAGGTTCCAGCGCGCTCACGTGAGTACCAAGTGTAAACGCGGCCGGCGACGGCGTCGCGCCGGTTTCCGGAGTTTGCGCGCTCAGGGCTTCTCCCGCCGGCGCTCGGCGTAGCCCTCGATGTTCGTCTGGCGCTGGCGGGCGACGCCCAGCGCGCCCGGCGGCACGTCGTCGGTGATGACCGAGCCGGCGGCCGTGTACGCGTCGTCGCCCACGGTGACGGGGGCGACGAGCGACGTGTCGACGGAGA
>DATHJG010000423.1:0-2679 GCA_035489875.1 Solirubrobacteraceae bacterium
TCTACGCCGCCTTCTCCTGGGACGTGTTCTCGGGAATGAGCGTCACGCAGGCCGCAGGCTACACCGCGCTCGCTTTCGTCTTCGACGCTTCGTCGCGGCGCGGCTGGGCCGAGTACAAGATGGCCGGAGCGCCAGCCGCCGAGACGCCCACGGCGACCGCCAGCTCGAGCGTGCTCTACGCGGGCGTCGCGGCGACGTTCCGGCCCGCGATCCCTACCGCCGACCTGGCTACGAACGACATGTTCCTCGACAAGCAGACGGGCGACGTCTACCAGTTCGTCGGCGGAGCATGGCAGTTCGTGATGAGCATTTAGGAGGACCGCATGCCCGACATCATTAGCCAGTTCGCGTTCCCCCCGCGCCTCACCAGCACCGGCGAACTCGCTCTCATAGAGCAAGGCTCGGGCAGCGAGATCACGCAGCGCATCCACGTCCTCGTGCTCACCCCGCCCGGGTGGCTCGACTCGCTCCCGGACTTCGGGCTCGGCGACCAGGCGCACCTGCAGGGCGGCGCGGACACGGCGGAGATCACGCGTCAGCTCGACCTGCACATCCCGGCGGATGACCTGGCGCTCGCCGTGCAGGAGGACCTGGAGTCGCTGAACGAGGCGCTCGGTGTCGTGGACGTACGGATCGGAGCCTAACCCCCTTGAGCCCCTACATCTCAGAGCCCGTCGAGTACGACGCCGCGACCATCGAGGAAGAGGTCCGCGCCGGCCTCACCGCCGCCGTGCCCGGCCTCGTCATCGCGTCCGGCTCCCTGCTGGACGTGCTCGTGCGCGTGTGGTCCCCGATCGTCGCGGAGAACCGGCAGCTCCTCACCGAGCAGCTCGCCGACATCTTCCAGTACCTCGGGGAGAAGATCCTCCGCGTCCCCCGCCAATCCGCCACGCAAGCATCGGGGCTCGCGGACTTCACGATCAGCCACACGAACGGGTACACGATCCCCGCCGGGACGGAGATCAGCGTCGACAAGGGCGACGGCACGCGCGTCGGGTTCGCGACGCGGTTGCAGACGGTCATCCCGAACGGCCAGAGCACCGCCCTGGACGTCGAGGTGCTCGCCGTAGAGGCCGGCGCGGCGTGGACGGGCGTCTCCGGGGTCGCGCTGGTCGAGCAGCCCGCATTGAACGACGTGAGCGCGGTGACCGTGAGCCCGGCGACGATCGGCGGCGTGGACGCCGAGGACGTCGCCGCGTACTTGGACCGGCTCGCGGAGACGACACCCCTCCTCGCGTTCACGCTCGTCAACAGCGAGGACTTCGAGCGGGACGCGCGCAACGATCCGCAGGTCGACCGTGCGCTCGTCATCCCCGGCTACAAGGCGGACACGGGCACGGCTGGCGTCGGCGGTCACTTCACGGTGGCTGTGGAGCAGGACGGGCAGGACCCGGGCCTCGCGGTGCGTGACGCGTTGAAGGCGCGTCAGCAGGCGATGGTCCCGCCGAACGTCGTCGCGTGGTGCATCGCCCCCACCTTCACGGACATTGACGTCGTGCTAGCGGGGAAAGCGGTCGCTGGCTACGCGCCGGCGGAGGTCGAAGCGCGCGTCGAGCAGGCGATCCTGGACTTCCTCGACCCCGCACGCTTCGCGCTCCCGGACGCCGGCGACACGCCGCTCTGGCTCCCCGTCTCCGTCGTCCGCTACCAGGACGTCGTGACCGTCGTCAACAGCGTCGTCGGCTTCTCGCACTACACCTCCCTGACGGTCAACGGCGGCACCGCGGACGTGACGCTCACCGGCGTCGCGCCGCTGCCCGGCCCGCGCGCGTCCCTCTCGGCCGCCGCCACCATCACCGCATGAGCATCGGGGAGCGGATGCAGGCGCAGCTCGCGCCGTACGCGGAAGCCGACCCCGCCGGGCTGCTCGACGCCCTGGCCACAGGGTTCGCCGCGCCGTTGGAGATCTGCGACGTCGCCCGGGACACGGACACTCACATCGCGTGGGGGCAAGTCTTGGACCCCGACGCCGCGGACGCCCGGCTGCTCCCCTGGCTCGCGCAGTTCTCCGGGGACCAGCTCCTCCCGAGCGACATGGTGCAGGATCAGCGGGACCGGCTCACGAGCCCGAGCAACTTCTACCGCGGGACCGTCGAAGCGATTCGCGCGGAGATGCGGCCGACTCTCACCGGGAACCAGACCGTGCTGGTGCTCGAGCGCGTGAGCGGCAACGAATTCGCGGTGACGATCGTCACCCGCACGTCTGAGACCCCGAACCCGGCGGCGACGGAAGCCGCGGGGCGACGCCAACTCGCCCCATGGCTCATCGGGACATGGGTCGTGTCCAACGACGCGATCATCGACGAAGGCGGCGCCACCCGCACCATCGACGCGATCGGTTCGGCCGGGACCACCATCGACGGCATCGTCATCGCCGACTGGAACTGAGGAGCAGCGCATGCCCGGAACGCCAACGACGAAGTACGCGATCCCCACCGTGGTCGGCGCGGACCTCGCGCGCGACCTCGACACCGCCATCACGAGCATCTCGACCGCGATCGACGGGAAGATGGTCGGCTACAGCGCCGGGCTTCTCGCAGCTCGGCCCGTCAGCACAGGCGGCTCTCCGGGCATTGCCGGCCGCCGCTACCGCGCGACGGACACGGGCCAGGAGTTCATCGACACCGGCACGAGCTGGGTCGGATTGCTCCAGGCGATCGAGCTCGGGCACACGTTCGC
>DATHJG010000424.1:0-4159 GCA_035489875.1 Solirubrobacteraceae bacterium
CTTGATCTTGATCGGGAGCCTGACCGGATCCGCGGCCGGGTTGGTCGGCGCGCCCGCCAGCTCGGTCCGCGCGAAGACCTTCAGCGCGTCGCCGGTGAGCACGTCCGTCAGCCAGTCGAGGCCGGTGACGCCCACCAGGCCGCCCGGCACCGTCTGCCGGCCGCCGTCGAACGTGCCGAGGACGAACCCGCCGACGTTGGTCGTGGCGCCGATCAGCGTGATCGGATCGGTGATCGGCGTGTCCTTGCTGCCCAGCTGGAGATGGCCGCCGGACACGACCGAGCTGATGCAGAACCGAATGCTCGTGTTGACCGTCCGGCTCGGACAGTCGGTGAACTCCTCGTACCCCGGAGCAGGGGCCGCGACTGCGGTCGGCGCCGAAAGCGCGCACATCACCGCAGCCAGTGGCAACAGCCTGAACAGGACCCTCATTTCCTCCCCCTCCCGTTTCGCGTCCCTGCCGGCACACGAGGTGTGAGCGCCGGATAATAGGAACACGCTTGTGTCGGCGCGCGGAACTGTCACGCGACTCGGCGTACCTGTCAAGTTAAAGACGGCCGCGTGTCCGAAACCTGACCCGATGCCCTCCCTTGTCCCCGACGCCGACGGATCGATTCGCCGAAGATTGGACACGATCTCGTCCCCTGAACCTGCTTGTGGCTCTATGCTCACCGTCGCGATGGATTCGGGTAGCTGGCCACCTACCACGCCGGGCACGCCCTGGCGCGCCCCGTCGCACCCACCGATGCAGCTCCCGTCCGGACCGCACGGCCTGCCCCGCGGGTATGTGGTGCGCAATCAGCGCGAGCGGATCCTGGGTGCCGTCGTCAATGTCGTCGCAGATCGCGGCTACGCGGACATGGCAGTCAAGGACATCATCGGCTACGCCGGCGTCTCGCGCCGCACGTTCTACGAGCGCTTCGTGAATAAGGAGGACGCGTTCATCGCCGCGTATGACTTGATCGCCGCGCAGTTGCTGGCGGCGGTGCGGGCGCAGTTCGCCAAGGGCTCCACCTGGGTCGAGCGCATCAGGCTCGGACTCGACGCGCTGCTCCGATCGCTCGCCGACGAACCGCGACTGGCGCGCGTCTGCGTGGTCGAGGTGTTCACCGCCGGCCCGAACGCCCTGGCGCGCCGCGACGCCGCGATGGAGTCGTTTCGCGAGCTGCTCGTTCCGGAGGCGGACGAGTGCCCGGCCGGGCGCGCGGTTCCGGTGCTCTCAGGCGAGACGCTCGTCGGCGGTGTCTACGAAGTGATCTCCGATCGCGTGCACCGGGGCAAGACGGGGACGCTGCCCTCGCTGACCCCCGATCTCGTGTACCTCTTCGTGCTGCCGTTCGCGGGTCGCGGCGCGGCACGAGCCGAGTACCGCGTCGCGCGGCAGCGGCTGCAGGCCGGCTAACCGGCGCGCTCGGCCCACACGCCGGCGAGCCGCACCGCGACGGCCGCCGCCGACGCCATGTCCTGCACCGACGCCCATTCCCGCACCGAGTGGTACTCGTGCCCGCCCGTGAACAGGTTCGGCGTCGGCAGCCCGCGCGCGCTGAGGATCGAGCCGTCGGTCCCGCCGCGGATCGGGACGCGCTTGGGCTCGAAGCCCTCGCGCCGCAGCGCCTCCTCGGCCGCGTCCGAGACGCCGGGATGCCGGTCGAGGAACGTGCGCATGTTCGGGTACTGGTGCTTGACCTCGACCTCCAGTCGAGCCCGAGGGTCGCTCGCCACGACCTCCTCCGCGGTCCGGCGCAGCAGCGCGACGTGCTCGGCGAGGCGCTCGTCGTCGAAGTCGCGCACGATCGTGCGGATCGTGGCCTCCCCCGCCGTCGACTCGACCGAGTAGACGTGGATGAAGCCCTCGCGCTCGGACGTCGCCTCGGGCGTCAGCTCCGCCGGCAGCGCGGTGAGGACGCGCCCCGCCAGCCGCGAAGCGTTGACGAGCTTGCCGGTCGCGAAGCCCGGATGGACCTCGACGCCGTGGATCACGACGTCCGCTGACGCCGCCGTGAACGTCTCGTCGGTGAACTCCCCCGCCTCCGACCCGTCGAACGTGTACGCGCACGCGGCGCCGAACGCGTCGATGTCGAACAGCTTCGCGCCCTCGCCGATCTCCTCGTCCGGGGTGAAGCCGACGCGCAGCGTGGGGCGCGGCAGCTCCGGGTGCGCGGCCAGGTACGCGACCGCGGCCATCACCTCCGCCATCCCGGCCTTGTCGTCGGCGCCGAGCAGCGTGTCGCCGCTCGTGGTCACCAGGTCGTGGCCGACCTTCGCCGTGAGCTCGGGTATGTGCGCGGGATCGAGCACCGTGCCGCGGCGCGGGAGCGCGATGACGCCGCCGTCGTAGTCGCGGTGGACGAGCGGCTCGACGTTCGCGCCGGACTCGTCCGGGCTCGTGTCCAGGTGCGCGAGCAGCCCGATCACCGGCGCGCCGTCCACGGTGCCCGGCAGCGTCGCGGTCACGAAGCCGTTGGCGTCCTGGGCGGCGTCGGAGAGGCCCAGCCCGCGCAGCTCGTCCACCAGCAGGCGCCCGAGCTCCAGCTGGCCCGGTGTGCTTGGCGACTGCGCGTGCGCGCGGTCGGATTGCGTGTCGATCCGGACGTAGCGCAGCAGCCGGTCGAGCACGTCGGCGGACAGCGCCTCGGCCAGCTCCGAGGTGTAGGCGGCGGTCATGCGGCAGCATGGTCGCACGCCGGTCGCTCAGTCGTGGAGCAGGAAGCCGGCCGCGTCGAGCACGCGCCGGTCGCGCAGCCGGTCCAGCCGCGCCGCCGCCTCGCCGCTCGGCTCCCATGCCGCGACCGCAGCCGTCTCGCCGAGGCCGCGCAGGCCGTTCGGCTCCGGCTCGTCGATCGCCTGGCGCAGCCACGCGAGGTCGTCGGAGATGCGGCGCGGCCGCTCGGACGCGTCGTCGTCATGCCACGGGTCCTCGCCGGCGCGCCGCTCGGGGACGCCGGGCGGGCGGCTGAGCGCGACGCCGAGCGCGCCCACCCAGTCGGGTCGTGCGTGGACGAGCTCGAGCAGGGTCATTGGGCGCAGCCTATAGCGGGGGCGCGGCGGAGGCGGCGGCTTCGCGATCGTCGCGCGCCAGCACGCGCGGGCTGTCGATCAGCACGCGCCGGCGGCGCAGGCCGGCGAGCATCGCCTCCTCGCCGTCGAGCGCGACGAGCGTGGCGTGGTCGGGGCGGAGTCCGACGGTGAGCGTCCTTGAGACGTGCGCGTCGATGCGGTCGCGGATCTGGCCGTCCAGCTCGATCCGGGCGCCGCCGGGTCCGGCGTCGACGTCGATCTCCAGCCGGCTGTCCGGACCGGCGACGAGCGGCGGGCAGCAGCCCCCGTGCGGGGCGAGCGGGGTGAACACGAGCCCGCTGCCGCTCGGCGCGAGCACGGGCCCGCCGGCGGCGAGCGTGTAAGCGCTCGAGCCGAGCTGGGTGCCGATCACCAGGCCGTCGCCGGCGAAGCGGATGAACAGCTCGCCGTCGACGCGCACCTCGGCGATGACCTGCGCGGCGGCCTGGCGGACGACCACCAGGTCGTTGACGCCGATCTGCGGCTCCTCCCCGTCGGACTCGACGGTCAGCGCCGGCAGCCGCCGCGGCACCCAGTCGCCGCTGGTGACGCGGTCGAGCGCCTCGCCGATCCTGTCGGAGCCGACCGCCGTGAGCGCGCCGAGGCTGCCGCACGCGACGCCGAGCACCGGCTTGTCGAACGTCGCGCCGGTGTGGAGCGCGGCGAGCGTCGTCCCGTCGCCGCCGACTGCGACGATCAGATCGCACGTCGCGGGATCGCCCAGCGGGGCGACGCGGCGCTCCTGCCCGGCGACCAGGACCTGCACGACCTCGACGCCGTGCGCGGCGCTCCAGTCCTCGACGCCGCGGACGGCGGCGGCGATCTCGCGCTGCGGGTGGACGACCAACCCGAGGCGCTGCAAGCGACGTGCGTCCATGCCGGCTGACCTTACCCACCGGAGTCGGTTAGCCTGTGCTGTCCGGCGGATCGCCCACTTGGCCGCGGGGGCCTCACAACCCCCAGCCGTGGCAACGCGCCGGCCCTCGGGTCGGCGGCCTGTCCAGGTGGCCAGGAGTGTCAAGCCGCCCAGGCAAAGACACTTTTCGTCCTGGGATGTAGTAGTTCAGCGGTGATCCATGACCGGGCACAACGGCCCCGCATT
>DATHJG010000425.1:0-2140 GCA_035489875.1 Solirubrobacteraceae bacterium
GGTACCGGCGAGCGGTCGCACGCGGCTGGGTCGCGTTCGAGATCGACGGCGAGCGTGCAGAACCCCAACCAGACGACACCCAGGATGACGTGGCACAACACCAGCGCGGCCATGGTCAGCGCCGGCGGGGCTCCGACCGGGACGAGCGCGGGCAGCACCCCCACGTAGAACGCCGCGATCTTCGGGTTCAGCAGGTTGGTGAGCAGCCCCTGGCGGAACGCGAGCCGGTCGGATGCGATCACCGCGAACGAGACGGCCGAGTGCTCGCGACGGAAGCTGCGTCCGATCAGCCGCGCCGCCATCCAGACCAGGTAGCCGGCGCCGGCGAGCCGCACGACCGCGTACGCGATCGGGGATGCCGCGAAGAGTGCCGCGAGCCCCACAACGGCCAGCGTGCCCCAGACCAGGAGCCCGACCTGGATGCCGAGGATCGCGAGGAAGCCCATGCGGCGCCCGCCGGCGATCGCCCAGCGTATCGTGATCGCGAAGTCGGGGCCGGGCAGCACCGTCAGGAGAGCGAGTGCGCCCACGGCGGCGAGGAAGGCTACGGTCATGGCGTGGTCCCGATACGCCGCTACGCGGCTACTCGACCACCGCTACGCGGACTTCTCCTGCGAGCGACGCGGGGCGGCGCGCGGAATGATCGTGGCGGCCGCGTTGTCGAGCACGGCCTCGCGCGTGACGACGACCCGGGCGACCTCATCGCTCGATGGCACCTCGAACATGATCGGGCCGAGTACCTCTTCGAGGATGGCCCGGAGCCCGCGCGCACCGGTCTGGCGCAGTTTCGCGAGGTCGGCGATCGCCTCGAGGGCGTCCTTGTCGAACTCCAGCTCGACCCCGTCGATCTCGAACATGCGCTGGTACTGGCGTACCAGCGCGTTCTTCGGCACGGTGAGGATCTGCATCAGTGCATCCTGGTCGAGGGGCGTGACCGTCGTGACGACGGGGAGCCGGCCGATGAACTCGGGGATCAGCCCGAACTTGTGCAGGTCTTCGGGCAGCACCTCGCTGAACAGCGCGGCCTCGTCGCGCTTGGAGTGCAGAGGCGCACCGAATCCGATGCCGCGCTTGCCGACGCGGGCGGAGATGATCTCTTCCAGCCCGGCGAAGGCGCCGGCCACGATGAACAGGACGTTCGTCGTGTCGATCTGGATGAACTCCTGGTGCGGGTGCTTGCGGCCGCCCTGCGGCGGCACAGAGGCGACCGTGCCCTCGAGGATCTTGAGCAGGGCCTGCTGCACGCCCTCGCCGGACACGTCGCGCGTGATCGACGGGTTCTCGGCCTTGCGGGCGATCTTGTCGACCTCGTCGATGTAGATGATGCCCGTCTCGGCGCGCTTGACGTCGTAGTCGGCGGCCTGGATGAGCTTGAGGAGGATGTTCTCGACATCCTCACCGACGTATCCGGCCTCGGTGAGGGCGGTGGCGTCGGCGACGGCGAACGGCACGTTGAGCCGCTTCGCGAGGGTCTGCGCGAGATAGGTCTTGCCGCAGCCCGTCGGACCGATCAGCAGGATGTTGCTCTTCTGGATGTCGATGTCGTCGATCACGGCGTCGGCCGACGTCAGCGTCGAGCGGGCGCGGATGCGCTTGTAGTGGTTGTACACCGCGACGGAGAGGGCCTTCTTGGCCGGCTCCTGGCCGATGACGTACTCCTCGAGGAAGGCGAAGATCTCCTTCGGCTTCGGCAGCTCGAATTCGCTCGAGGCCTCCTCGCCGGCTTCGGCGAGACGCTCTTCGATGATCTCGTTGCAGAGTTCGACGCATTCGTCGCAGATGTAGACGCCCGGCCCAGCGATCAGCTGCTGGACCTGCTTCTGACTCTTGCCGCAGAACGAGCATTTGAGCAGATCGGCGCTCTCTCCGATGCGTGCCATCCCCGTCTCCTCTCGGCGGTTCATCCGAGCCTAACCCGTTGGGACGACAGCGGCAGTCACGTCGGCCAACAGTGTCGCGGCGTTTCGCCGACCCGGATTAGGCTGAAATCGATCATGACCAGCAGAGGGGAACGCCTCGCCCGCGGCTGGGTCGTCGGTGCGTTCGCAACGGCGCTCGCCGCCCTGTCTCATGCCACCGCTGGTGGTGGCGCCCCGAGCGGGCTCGCGCTCGTCGCCGGCGTGGTCTTCGGCGGGATGCT
>DATHJG010000426.1:0-3340 GCA_035489875.1 Solirubrobacteraceae bacterium
ATCAGCAGCTCAGCGTCACCCTCCAGCACCGGCACGCGGTTGCGGTACGTGCGCGCGGCCTCCGTCGGCTGGTTGATCGTCAGGCGCACCTTGAACCACGGGCCGCGGCGCTGCGTCGCGTCAGGCTCACCCTCCTCCCAGCTCTCCGACCACTCCCCGCCCGAGAACACGGGCTCCGGCGCGTCCTCCTCCTCATAGACGCGCCGTGCTTCATCGACGAGCGCCTTGTTCAGACCCATGCGCTACCAACCGTACGGCCAGGCCGCGCCGGGCACGTCGTAGATGTCAGGCATGTGCGGATGGTCGACCTGCGTGCGCAGCGCGTTAGACCAGTCGACCTCCACCACGCCCCACGCCGGAGTCGTCACGCCCGACAGGTGCGACCGCCAGTAGGCGCGCTTGGCGTCAGTCATCAGCATCCACAGCAGGTCGTTGAGCGCCGGCCACTTGTTCACCAGCAGCGCCTCGTTGGCGGCCTTGTAGTCCCCGTAGCCGCGGCGCGCCTCGGTGTAGGCGCCCGCGCTGAAGCTCTGCACCAGCTCGTCGGCGGTCGTCTCCGCCTGGTCGGCGGTGTCGCCCAGGATCTGCTGCTCGACGCGCATCTGCGTCGCCTGCTGCACGAGCGCGACGAACTCCACCGGCATCGAGTCGTACGGACGGCCCGTCACGAACAGCAGGTAGCCGGCCGCGCGCCCGATCTCTCGGTCCAGATCCGAGTCAGCCGTGTACTCCTGCTCGTCGAAATCGACGCGGCTCCACAGCCTGATGTCGTCAGCGGTGGGGATGTCCATGGCGTTGAGTATGCCCCCTGAAGCGGCTGACGCCCCGGCCTACACCGGGGCGCCGCCCTCGTGCATCTTGGTGGCCCGCCTACTTGCTGCGGGCGGGCTTCGCAGCGGGCTGCTGCGCGGCCTCCGCGGCGTCCTGCGCGTCCTGCGCGGCCTTGGCGCGGATCGCGTCGGCCTCGGCCGACGCCTCCTGAATGATCCGCTGCGCCTCGGCCGCGGCCTCCTCGTTGGCCCGGTTGATCGCGGCCTGCGCCTCGGTGAGCGCCTCGCGCGCATCGGCCTCGGCCTTGGCCAGCACCTCATCGGCGGCCTCCTGCGGTGAGCGGCCCTCCTCGGCGGCCTGCTGCGCCTTGCGCCGGCTCGCCGCCGAGCCGCTGACCTCCACCAGCGGCACGACGATCTTGTCGAGCGAGCTGCGGTCGTTCTCGACCACGACCACGACCGCGGCCTTCGCGCCGGTGCCGTGCACCTTGGCGTCGTGGATCGCGCCCTGCTCGACCTCGGCGGCCTCGGCGACCTTGGCCAGGTCCAGGTCGGCGCTGGCCTGGTCGTCGACGGGCTTGTTCAGCGCCTCGCGCAGCGCCAGCGGGTAGCGAGCGCGGTTGACCGCGATCAGCTCAGACGCGTTGCTCGTGACCCCGAACGCCGCCTCCAGCTCCGCGGCGGGAGTCGGGTCGTTACCTTGCGGCATCTGTCTCGTTCCTCGTTTCGTCGTTGAAGGTGGCCGGGGTCCGGGATCAGGCCGGCTTGCCGCGGGCGGTGCCGCGCGGGTCGACGACGGCGGCGCCGAAGTCGTGGCGGACCTTGAAGTCCAGCGTGTCGATCTCGTACGTGTACGGGTCGTCGCC
This sequence comes from Solirubrobacteraceae bacterium, assembly GCA_035489875.1. Lineage (GTDB taxonomy): Bacteria > Actinomycetota > Thermoleophilia > Solirubrobacterales > Solirubrobacteraceae > DASQMT01. The sequence continues at coordinate 1,637 of DATHJG010000426.1, forward strand.
GGCCGCGGGCAGCGCACCCCGAACCTCGGGCTGCTTCAGCCCGACGAACGGGTTCCGGTTGCCGTCCAGGAACGCCATGATGAACGCCGGGGTCCGGTTCGCATCGGCGAACAGGTAGTAGTCCTGCGCGTCCTGGTAGTACGGGTCACGGAGGATGCTGCCCTCGGGCAGGATCCCCGCGAGCGGGTTCATCGTGCCCTTGTCGAACTTGTCCGAGCCGACGCCCGCGGCGGCCGTGTAGTTGACCGTCGCGCCGGTGTCCTGCGACCGGACGATGCGCTTGGCGATCAGCTGCATCCGGAGGTTCTTGACGGCCATCACCTCGGGCGTGATGACGATCTCGTCGCCGTTCTCGTCCAGCTGGTTCTCCATCCAGCCGAACATGTCAGCCAGCGAGTCCTCCGACAGCGCGTTGGCGGATTCGTTGCCGCGCGAGATCGAGTACATCGCGGCGCCGTCGGGCGCGTTGGGGTTGGACTCGATCAGCGCGATGGCGGTGCGAGTCACGAAGCGACCCATCGCCTCGCCCATGTCGCGCGGGGTGCGCGACAGCAGCTCGCGCGTGTCGTCGTTGATGATCAGGTGACGCGTGAGGGAGTACACGCCGCCGTAGGTGTCCACGGCGTAAGAGGCCGTCGGGCGCTTGGCGCGACGCATCTCCTTGTAGTCGCCCAGCTCGCCGACGTGCGCGATGCCGGCCATCCCGGCGACACCCTTGATGCGGTGCTCGCGGAAGTCCTGCGCGGGCTCCACGCCCATGTAGCGATCCCACTGCGGAGCCGCCTGGTTGTAGCCCTTGAGCATCGCGGTGCGCATCGCGCCCAGCAGGAACTCGGCGAAGTCGGCGCGCGCGTCGGCCTCCTGAAGCGCCTCCTGGACCTCGTCGTCGCCCGACCAGCTGATGAACGCCTCGAACAGCTCTCGCGGACCGCCCCAGCGGCCGTACCTGCCCTGCCTCGCCGTGGCGGTGGCCATTTGGCTTGACACCTCTTTCCGTGCTCTCTCGTGGGTTTCCGGACGCGTTACGGCGTCGAGTTGAGGACCGCGTCCTTCAGGTCCATGTCGATCTCGATGTAGCCCGTCTGCACGCCGAACGTGCCCGCGAGCGCGACGACCCGGCCGAACGGAACCGTGGTCGCCCCGTCGACGAGAACCAGCGCGTCCGTCGTGCCGTTGATGTAGACCGCCGCGCCGAGCGTGGCGCCGGCCAGGCCGGCGTGGTCGGTCAGCTTCTGGCGCGTGCGGCCCTTGAGGCGCAGCACGTACTTGACGCCGACCTGCACCTGCGTGCGGGCCAGCAGCGAGTCGAGCAGCTTGGGCTCGTCCTGCTTGATCACGATGCCGGACATGCCGGACTGCTCGTGCGGCAAGCCGTGGACCAGGACCGCGTCAGCGATGAGATCCGCGGACCGGCCGGGGCGCTCGTAAGACATATGTTCAGGTTCCTCTCGTAGTGCCTCGTCGCGGGTTTACGCGGTCGCCTCGACGAGCCCGTACGCCTCGCCCGGCTTCTCGATCCCGGACTCCTGGAGCGTCGAGCGCCAGAAGCTCTTGTCCTCGCCGCCGTGGCCGGCCTTGCGGCCCGTCGGCGCCTCCTCGCCGCCGTCGCCCTGACCGGAGACCGCGGTGCGCTCACGCCGGGCCGGCGGAGCGCCGCCGCCGAGCGCCTCCTGGAGGGCCTTGAGGCGCGTGACCTCGGCCTCG
>DATHJG010000427.1:0-3128 GCA_035489875.1 Solirubrobacteraceae bacterium
AAGCTCAACGCGTTGAGCGGGCGCGTGCTCGACGAGTTGGAGGCGGCGCTGCGCCGAGCGGTCGCCGACGACGCGGTGAAGGTGATAGTGCTGACTGGGGCCGGCAGGGCCTTCTCGGCGGGCTATGACCTGACCGAAGAGGCGGCTGACCAGCCTCCGACCGCCGAGGAATGGCACACGGTCCTCGCCCGCGACGTCGAGGTGACGATGGAGCTGTGGCGGTGCCCGAAGCCGACCATAGCGGCCGTGCGCGGCTGGTGCCTGGCCGGCGGGTGCGAGGTGGCCATGGCCTGCGACATGATCGTCGCCGCCGAGGACGCGCGCTTCGGCGAGCCTGAGATCCGATACGGCTCCGGACCGGTGACCCTGCTGATGCCGTTTCTGATCGGGCAGAAGAAGACCAACGAGCTGCTGTTCACCGGCGATGTTGTCGACGCCGCCGAGGCGCACCGGATCGGCCTGGTGAATCGCGTCGTTCCCGCCCCGTCAGGCAGAGTTGTCTGCGAGTAGCGCCGCCGCGGCGCCGCGCCCGGTGCGGACGGCGCCCTCCATGTAGCCACAGACCCAGAAGTCAGAGCCGCACACGTAGAAGGGCGGCTCGTGGGTGGCGTGCAGCGGCCCGACGCGCATCACGTCGCCGGGGCGCCACCCGGTGATGTAGCCCTGGGTCCAGGGGTCGACCGCGTACAGGCGCTCCTCGACGAGCTGCGGCTCGAGCCCAGGGCGCCCCAGCAGCTCGGCGACCAGCGCCGCGATCTCGGTCCGACGCTGCTCGGGGGCGGTGGCCAGGTAGGGCCCGACTCGATCCGGAGGGACGAGGACGCTGAGGACGCCTGGGGCGATCTGCGGCCACACGCAACCAAGGTCACGCTCGCTGCGGACGAACCCGTCGCGTCCCAGCTCGAGCCACCAGGAGTCCTCCCATACGGTGACCAGCTTCATCGCCACGGCGTGACGGAGCGCGTGAAGCGAAGCCAACCGCGGCGCCGAAACGCCGTCGATGCGGATGTCGCGCAGCGGTCCGGCGGGAACGGCGCTGACCACGGCCGCGGCGGCTATCTGCTCCCCGTCCGCGAGTGTCACCTGGCAACCCTTGCGCGCCACGTCGACCGCCGTGACCGGCGTGGCGTAGCGGATGCGCTCGGAGAGCTCGCCGGCCATTCGCTCCACGACCGAGCCAGAGCCCTCGGCCACCCCATGAGTCTCCCACACGTCCTCGTCGTAGAACCCCGTGGCGCCGGCGACCGCCGCTTTGCGGAGCTCGCTGAGCAGCGACGTACGCCAGACCGAGTCAGCGGCCAAGCCCAGGTGCATGACCTCGCTCATCCGGATGCCGCCGTCGGAGACGCCGTTGTCACGGAGGAACTGGCCGATGCTCAAGCGGTCCAGCCGCTCGGCCTCCGGGTGGCGCCACGGATCGTCGGGGTCGACGGTGCGGGCCAGGGCGCAGAAGCGCTGCTCGGCCTCGCGCCAGGCCGCGAGCTCGGTCGCGCTGAGCCAGGGTGCGGTGTTGCCGAGGAAGATGCCGTCGACAAGGCCCCAGGTCAGCTCACCCGGATAGCTGGGAAAAGCGTCTGAGATCGTCAACCCGAGCTCGCGCACGAGGTCGAGGTAGCTCGTGTGAAACTCGGCGACCACCTCGCCCCCGAGCTGGGCGACGCGTCCGTCGGGCGTGACGAACTGATCGACACGCCCGCCCGGTCGCTCGCGCGCCTCGAGCACGAGCACGTCCGTCCCGGCGGCCGCTAGATCCCGTGCGCACGAGAGGCCGGCCAGTCCCGCCCCCACGACGACGACGTCTCGGCGCTCAGCCATTCTCGGCGCTTCCCGATCCAACGACAACGAGCGCGTCGACGGCGATCGGTCGCTCGGCGGTCATGATCAGGGGGTTGACGTCGACCTCGTGAATCTCGGGGTGCTCGATCGCGATCCGGCCCAGGGCGACGAGCACATCGGCCAGTGCAGCGGCGTCGTCCGCCAGTCCCGCGTCGCGCAGCATGACCGCGGCGCCCGCGCGGTCGACCGGCGCGAGCGCAAGCGCGGGCTCGAGCCCCTCGACCCGTGTTCCGCCCCAGCCCACGGCGAGCACGGGCCCGTAGTCCGAATCCCGAGTCAGCCCGCAGAAGAACTCGGATCCTGCAGGGACCTGACGGGCGACCAGCACTCGTCCGCCCAGGCGACTGGCCGCCTCGGCGACCGCGTCGGGTGTGCTCAGACCCGCCACCACCCCGCCGGCGGCGCTCTTGTGAGCGGGACCGTCGACCTTGACCACGACAGGAAAGCCGAGCTCATTAGCGGCCGCGGCAGCCGCGGCGGGGTCACCCGCGCGACGGTGAGGGGTGACAGGAATCCCGTAGCGCTCGAGCACGAGGCTCGACTCGTGCTCGGGCAGCGCGCCGCCACCGCCGAGGAGGTCGGACAGATCAACCTCGGTGGTGGTGATCGCGTCCCTCGGCGCCGGCGGCGCCCAGCTCGCCGCCGCCGCCAATGCACGCGTCGCCTCGCGAGCCCCGCGCAGGAGCGCCACGTCCAGCTCCCGGGCCGCCGCGGCGATCGCGGGCGGCGGGTCGGAACTGCCCACCGAGCTCACGGCGGGGAAGATGCCGGTGCCCGCGGTGATGCGGCCAAGCTCGCGCACGATCATCTCGCACCACTCGTTCTCGCTCGCGCCGCGATACTGGGAGAGGTCGATCTGGGCCACCAAGATGTCGAACGCCCCCGACTCCGCCATCAGCTCGAGCGAGCGCGGGTACACGCGCTCGGGCTCGTCGACCGCCCAGGCGTCGAGCGGGTTCTGCGGGCTGCGGTAGTTCGGAAATTCGGTCGCCAGCGTTTCGGCGAGCGGTGCGGGCAGCGGGGCAAACGGGATGCCGGCTGCCTCCGCCTGGTCGGCAAGCAGCGCGCACTCGCCGCCCGACTCGGAGATGGCGCCGATCCGCAGACCGCGTGGCCACCGGCGCCGCCCCAGCACCTCGAGCGTCTCCACGAACTCGTGAAAGTCGCCCACGCGGAGGGCGCCGGTGCTGCGCAGGAGCGCCGAGAAGGCGCGGTCCGAGCCGACGATCGCGCCCGTGTGGGCGAGGGCCGCCCGCCGTCCGGCTGCGGAGCGGCCGACCTTGAGGCACACA
>DATHJG010000428.1:0-4541 GCA_035489875.1 Solirubrobacteraceae bacterium
AAGCCGAAGCGCGGCAACGGAATCACCACCCCCTCCCGGCGGGGCGGCTCCGGGCGCGTGCTCACGGACGTGATCGTGGATCTCGGCTTCGTCGAGCGGGAGCCGATGGACGAGGCGATCGAGATGGCGCACTCCGCCGGATCGGCCGCGGAGCGCGTGCTCCTCTCCACCGGCGCGATCACCGAGGAGCAGCTCGCGCGGGCGGTGGCCGAGCGCTTCGGGCTCGACCACCTCGACCTGCAGCACTACCGCGTCGACCCCGACGCCGCCAAGCTCGTCACGCCCGCCGCGATCAAGCGCTACCAGGCGGTGCCCGTCTCGTTCGCCACCGATCGCACGTTGCTCGTGGCCATGTCCGACCCCGCGAACGTGCTCGCGGTCGACGACATCGCGGTGATGACCGGCTACGAGGTCCGCCCCGCGGTCGCCTCCCCCGCCGACATCGACTTCGTCCTCGACCGCATCAACGATCCCGGCTGGGGCGGTGGCAACGGCGCGGCGCCCGAGCTCGAGCCGGTGGAGGACGACGCGTCCGAAGGCCCGCCCCCCGGCGGCCCGGCCGCGCCGCTCTACGACCTCCCGCAGACCGTGAACTTCGGCGCGTCCGGCGAGGACGCGTCGGTCATCCAGCTCGTGCAGCGGGTGATTGCCGAGGCCGTCGAGCGCGGGTCCTCCGATATCCACTTCGAGCCGCAGGAAGAGGAGATGCGCGTCCGCTATCGCATCGACGGCGTGCTCCAGGAGGCCGCGATCGTGCCGTTGTCCGTGATCCCCGCGGTCACCTCGCGCATCAAGATCCTCTCCGACCTCGACATCGCCGAGCGGCGCATTCCGCAGGACGGCCGCGTGTCGACCAACATCGAGGGCAAGGCGATCGACATCCGCGTCGCGACGCTGCCCGCGCAGTACGGCGAGAACGTCGTCATGCGCATCCTGGACTCCTCCAAGGCGATGATCAGCATGGAGCAGCTCGGCATGCTGCCCCAGGCGATGGAGCGCTTCACGAAGGCGTTCAGCCAGTCGCACGGCGCCGTGCTGGTGACCGGGCCGACCGGCTCGGGCAAGTCGACGTCGCTCTACGCGGCGCTCAACCAGCTCAACACGGTCGACAAGAACATCATCACGATCGAGGACCCCGTCGAGTACCAGCTCGAAGGCCTCACGCAGGTCCAGGTCAACAACAAGGCAGGGCTCACGTTCGCCGCGGGCCTGCGCTCGATGATGCGCGCCGACCCCGACATCATCATGGTCGGCGAGATCCGCGACCGCGAGACCGCGCAGATCGCGATCGAGTCGGCGCTGACCGGCCACCTCGTGCTCTCGACGTTGCACACGAACGACGCGCCGGGCGCGGTCACGCGCCTGATCGAGATGGGGATCGAGCCGTTCCTCGTCGGCTCGGCGGTCGACTGCGTCGTCGCGCAGCGGCTCGCGCGGCTGCTGTGCGAGGAGTGCAAGAAACGCGTGACGCTGCCGGCGGAGGTCATGCGCGCCAACGGCTTCAACGTCGGGCTCGACCTCGAGTGCTACGAGCCGGTCGGCTGCGCGCGCTGCGGCGGCTCGGGCTACAAGGGCCGCATCGGTCTCTACGAGGTCATGTGGGTCTCGGAGACGATCCGCTCGCTCGCGGTCGCCCGCGAGCCCGCCGAGACGATCGCCCACGCGGCGGTCCACGAGGGCATGATGCGGCTGCGCGAGGACGGGCTGGAGAAGGTCCGCCGCGGGCTCACGTCGATCGCCGAGATCGCCCGCGTGGCGGGCACCCGCTAGGGCCCAGACCGGACTACAGGTCCGGTCCGGGGGTGCCGATACATCGATCGGCATGAACCTCGACTTCTCAGAGATCCTCCTCGAGGTCGTCGCCAAGAAGGCGTCGGACCTCCACATCACCGCGGGCGCCCCGCCGATGCTGCGCGTGCGCGGCTCGCTGGTGGCCATCGAGGGGACGCCCAGGCTGACGGCGACCGACACGCGCGAGATCGTCTACGCGATCCTCAACTCCTCGCAGCGGCAGCGCCTCGAGACCGACTGGCAGATCGACTTCGCCTACTCGATCCCCGGCCACGCCCGCTTCCGCGTGAACACCTACTTCCAGCGCGGCACGATCGGCGCGGCCTTCCGCCTCATCCCGGCCGAGACGGTGCCGATCGAGAAGCTCGGCCTCCCGCCGGTCATCCGCGAGTTCGCGCGCAAGCCGCGCGGGATCGTGCTCGTCACGGGCCCGACCGGCTCGGGCAAGTCCACCACGCTCGCCTCGATCATCAACGAGATCAACGAGACGCGCGACGAGCACATCATGACGATCGAGGACCCGATCGAGTTCCTGCATCGCCACAAGAAGTGCATCATCAACCAGCGCGAGCTGGGCAGCGACGCGCAGTCGTTCGCGATGGCGCTCAAGGCGGCCCTGCGCCAGGACCCCGACGTGATCCTCGTCGGAGAGATGCGCGATATGGAGACGATCGGCACGGCGCTGACCGCGGCCGAGACCGGCCACCTCGTCTTCGCGACGCTGCACACCCAGGACGCGCCGCAGACCGTCGACCGCATCATCGACGTCTTCCCGCCCGCCCAGCAGGGCCAGGTCCGCGCGCAGCTCGCGATCGGCCTCCAGGGCATCGTCACCCAGACGCTCGTCCCGACCGTCGACGGCCGCGGTCGCTGCGTCGCCGCCGAGATCCTCGTGCCGACGCCGGGCGTCCGCAACCTGATCCGCGAGGGCAAGACGCACCAGATCTACTCGCTGATCCAGACGGGCGCGGCGCACGGCATGCAGACGATGGACGCCTCGCTGGCCAGCCTCGTCCGCGCCGGCCGGATCTCGCAGGAGATCGCCGAGACCCGTTCCTCGACCCCCGAGGAGCTGCGCAAGCTGATCGACATGCCGCCCGACGCCGCCGGCGCCGCTGACATGGTGCGGGCTGCCTGATGGCGAACTTCGCCTTCAAGGCGGTCGACCTCGCGGGCATCCCGCAGAGCGGCACGATCGACGGCGCCGACAAGAAGACGGTCACGACCGAGCTCAAGGGCCGCGGCCTCAAGGTCATGGCCCTGGAGGAGAAGAAGTCGGGCCTCAAGATGGAGCTCCGGCTCGGTCCCAAGCGGGTCAAGGCATCCGAGCTGACGGTGATGTCGCGCCAGCTCGCGACGATGATCTCGTCGGGCATGACGCTCCTGCGCGCCTTCTACGTGCTCGAGGAGCAGATCGAGAACCAGATGCTGCGCGAGACGGTCGGCGCCGTCCGCGAGGACATCGAGGCCGGCCTCAACTTCTCCGACGCGCTGGAGCGCCACCCGAAGGTGTTCAACCCGCTCTACGTCGCCATGGTGCGCTCCGGTGAGACCGGCGGCGTGCTCGAGGAGGCGCTGGAGCGCATCTCGGACCAGCTCGAGAAGGACGACTCGCTGCGCCGCCAGGTCAAGTCCGCAATGGCTTACCCGGTCGTCGTCTTCACGTTCGCGATGCTCGTGCTGATCGGCATGATCGCCTTCATCGTCCCCGTGTTCGTCGGGGTGTTCAAGGACTTCGGCGGCGAGCTGCCGCTGATCACGCGCTTCACGGTCAGCCTGTCGAACCTGGTGACCGGGCAGTGGTACATCCTGATCGCGGTCGCGATCGGCAGCTTCATCGGCTTCCGCAAGTGGAAGAGCTCGTCGTGGGGTCGCCCGCAGTGGGACCAGTTCCGCCTGCGGATCCCGTTCAGCATCGGCAAGACCGTGCAGAAGATCGCGCTGGCGCGCTGGTCACGCACGTTCTCCGCGCTCTACGGGGCGGGCGTGCCGATCATGCAGGCGATCGAGGTGACCGGCCAGACGGCCGGCAACACGGTCGTCGACAAGGCCATGGCCGCCGTCATCGAGTCGGTCAAGTCGGGCGGCTCGATCGCGGCGCCGCTCAAGGACGCCCCGATCTTCCCGCCGATGGTCGCGCAGATGATCGCGATCGGCGAGGAGACCGGCAACCTGGACACGATGCTGTCGAAGGTGGCGGACTTCTACGAGGACGAGGTCGCGGCGGCGATCAAGGCGCTCACCTCGATCCTCGAGCCGGTCATGATCGTGCTCGTCGGCGGCATCGTCGGCTTCATAGTCGTGGCGATGTACATGCCGATGTTCAAGGTCTACGACGCGATCAAGTAGTGGTAGTCATTCCGGAGTTTTTCGGTTTTTTCGGCGGGAGTTGCAGGCGTTCTTGCAGCTCCCGCCGAGTCGTTTGAGTCAGTGAACAGGCGCCGTATTTCGAGCCGCCACTTCTGGCGGCGAACGAACGGAAGCCGGGTCGGGGATTGATGCTCCCGATCGAGCGCGGCGCGGCCGCCGGGGCGGCTCGCGGAGCATGCCGACTGGCGGGCGGTCGATGATGGCGCAGTCGAGTTGCACCACTCGTACCGTCCTCGCAGATCGCGACCTCGCAGAAATCGCGATGCACGTCCAACCCAATCGACCGGCCGACCGATCTCACCTCGCCCTCCTCGACGCCGTTGAACGAAACGGGAGAACCGCGGGCAAACGACACAGACGGATACGTGCTCAAAGCACAC
>DATHJG010000429.1:0-2561 GCA_035489875.1 Solirubrobacteraceae bacterium
CGACGCGATGTTCGGGCAGTCGATCACGTCGTTCGGCGAGTCCGAGGCCGCGTCGGTCAAGGACATCTCGAGCAAGGTCTTCGTCGGAAGCCCGTATCCCTCGATCAACGACGAAAGCGTTCCCGCCATCAAGGCGTGGCACGACGATCTCGACGCCGCCGGTGTCGGCAAGGACCCGATCCTCCGGCGCACGGCCGGGCTGAACACCTGGCTGGCCTATCACGCGGTCGCGCAGCTCGGCGAGACGATCCAGGGCGACATCACGAACGAGTCGCTCTTCGCGGCGCTCAAGCAGGAGGCGGGCCCGTTCGACATCCAGGGGCTGGTGTCGTGGGAGCCCGCCAAGTCAGGCTCGTTCGGCGCGCTGCCGCATTTCCCGCCGCACGACTTCCACGTCCAGACGTTCGAGGACGGGAAGATCGTCGACTCCGGGGTGGGCAAGATCCCGGATCCACTGAAGCCCTCCCGCTGAGGTCAGGCGGACGCCGAATGATGAGCCAGCGCTTCACCCGCCGCCCATGTGGGCGGCGGGTGTGCCCGGTCTACGAGGAAGGGAAGGAGGCGGCTCCGGCATGCAGACCGTGATCCAGTTCGCCGTGCTCGGCCTCGGGACCGGCACCGCCTACACGCTGCTGGCGCAGGGTGTCCTTCTCGTCTATCGGGGCTCTGCCGTCCTCAACTTCGCGCACGCCGCCATGGCGATGTGCGGCGCGTATCTGTTCTGGCAGTTCCGCATCGACGGCGGCAACGCGTTCTGGGTCTCGTTCCTGATCGCCGTCGTCGGCACCGGCGTGATCGGCGTGCTCACGTACCACCTGGTGATGCGGCCGCTCAGGACGGCGTCCAGCCTGTCGCGGGTCGTGGCGACGCTCGGGCTGCTCATCCTGCTGCAGGGCGTGGCTCACCTGATCTGGGGCGACTTCCCCAAGCAGGTGGGGTCGGAGATCTCCACCCGGCTCATCAACGTGGCGGGCATCGACGTCGGCGTGGACAAGCTCGTGCTCACCGCCATCGCGATCGGCCTGACGGCTGCGCTGTGGGCGGCATCCCGCTACACGGCGGTCGGGCTCGCCGTACGCGCCACGGCCGAGAACCCGCGCGCGGCCGCCACGCTGGGGTGGTCGCCGCACGTGCTCGGCACGGTGACCTGGGGGCTCGGCGGTGCGCTTGCCGCCGTCGCCGGCGTGTTCATCGCGCCGTTCGTCGGCATCTCGACCGACAGCATGCCGCTGCTGATCATCCCGGTGCTCGCCGCGGTGCTCATCGGGAATCTGTCGTCGTTCTGGCTCACGCTCGCAGGCGCCATGGCGATCGGCGTCGCCCAGTCGGAGGCGTCGCGCTACCTGGGCGACGTCCAAGGGGCCCAGCAGGCGGTCCCGTTCTTCATCATCCTCCTGTTCCTGGTCATCCGCGGCCAAGGCCTGCCCTCGCGCGGCCTGGCCGAGGAGAAGCGCCCGTCGCTGGGCAGCGGCCGGGTCGACTGGCGTGTCGTGGTCGCGGCGGTCGTGGTCGTCGCGGTCCTGCTCAACTCGGTGCTGGGAGAAGACCTGGTCATCGCGATCGGGGTGACGTTGAGCTGGGGCATCGTGCTGCTCTCGATCGTCGTGTTGCTGGGCTACACCGGGCAGCTCTCGCTCGCGCAGTTCGCGCTGGGCGGCGTCGCGGCGCTGGTCGCAGGCCGGCTCGTCGTCGACGCCGGCTTCGCGTTCCCGCTTGCCCTTCTCGCCGCGCTGCTCGCCACGATGATCGTCGGCGTGGTGTTCGCGCTGCCGGCGCTGCGGGCGCGCGGCGTCAACCTGGCGGTGGTGACGCTCGCGCTCGGCGTCGCCGTCTCGGCCATGGTGTTCAACAACGCCGATCTCACGGGCGGCCTCGAGGGCACCCCGGTCGGGCCCCAGAGCTTCCTCGGCATCGACGTCGACTCCATCATCTACCCACGCCGCTGGGCGCTCCTGATCTTCGCGCTGTTCGTCGTCTGCGCACTGGTCGTCGCCAACGTGCGCAGGGGCAGCTCCGGACGGCGGATGATCGCCGTGCGCACCAACGAACGGGCCGCGTCCGCGCTCGGGATCAACGTCCTCCACGTCAAGCTGTACGCGTTCGCGCTGGCCGCGGCGGTCGCCGGCGTGGGCGGCATCCTGCTCGGGTTCCGCAACCCCACGGTCCTCTACGCGGAGTACAACCCGTTCCAGTCCGTCCTCGCCGTCGGCTACGCGTTCATCGGCGGCGTCGGCTACCTCATGGGCGCTCCGATGGGCGCGACGCTCGCTGCGGGCGGCTTCGGAGGCTGGCTGCTCGACGAGCTCTTCCCCGGCGCCGAGTCGGCATGGCTGGTCACGCTCGGCGGGCTGTTCGTGGTCGGGCTGGCTCTGCTGCATCCAGACGGCATCGTGAGCGCCCAGATCCGCCAGTTCCGCCACCTCGCGGGCAAGCGGTCCAGGCGGTCCGGGCGGAAGCGCCCGCCGTCGCTGCCAGCGGTGGAGCGGGAGCGCGTCAGGCCGTCGAGGCTCGACGTCGCCGGGCTGGTGGTCCGCTTCGGGGGAGTCGCCGCGGTGGACGGG
>DATHJG010000430.1:0-6097 GCA_035489875.1 Solirubrobacteraceae bacterium
CTCGTCGAGCTCCCCCGCCTGGATCTTGGCCTGCGCGGCGGCCAGCGCCCGCCCGGCCCGCCGGGCCGGGTCGGGCGTGAGCGCGGCCGCCTGCTTGAGGAACGCGGCGGCCGCGGCCAGGCCGCCGCGCGCCTGCGCGCGGCCGGCCGAGCGCTCGAGCTCGGCGGCGACGTCCTCGTCGGGTCCCGGCGCCGCGTGGGCACGGTGCCAGGCGCGGCGGTCGGGGTCGGCTTCGGGATCAGTCGCCTCCGCCAGCGCCCGATGCACGGCCCGCCGCTCCTCCGGCGCTGCCGCCCGGTAGACGGCGGATCGGACGAGCGGATGGCGGAACCGCATCCGGGCGCCGATCTCGAGCAGGCCGGCGGCCTCGGCGGGCGCCGCCGCGTCGACCCCGATCCCGAGCCGCTCGGCGGCGCGCCACGTCAGCAGCGGCTCGCCGACCGGCTCGGCCGCCGCGACCAGCAGCAGCCGCCGCGTCTCGGCCGGGAGACGCTCGAGCCGGTGCTGGAAGCTCTCCTCGATCCGGCCCGAGAGCGCCGGCGCGTCGGGCAGCCCGAAGCCGCCCGCGAGCTGGGCGGGCGTCAGCCCGCGCGGCAGCTCGAGCAGCGCCAGCGGGTTGCCGCGCGTCTCCGCGACGATCCGGTCGCGCACCCGCTCGTCCAGCGGCCCGCTGATCACCGAGGCCAGGAGCGCCCGCGCGTCACCGTCGTGCAGACCCTCGACTGCCAGCTCCGGCAGCCCCGTCAACGCCGGCGCATCGCTCTGCGTGCGCACGGCGAACACCACGGCGACCGACTCCGCCATCAGGCGGCGCGCCACGAACGCCAGCGCCTGCGCCGAGGTCTGATCGAGCCACTGCGCATCGTCGACCAGGCAGATCAGCGGCTGCTCCCGGGCCACCTCGGCCAGCAGGCCGAGCACGGCCAGGCCGACGAAGAAGCGATCGGGCGGGTCCCCGGCGCTCAAGCTGAACGCCGTGCCCAGCGCATCGCGCTGGGGACCCGGCAGGCGCTCGCGCCGATCGAGCATCGGCGCGCACAGCTGGTGCAGCCCGGCGAACGCCAGCTCCATCTCCGACTGCATCCCCGCGGCGCGCGCCACGCGGCACCCCGACGCCCGCTCGACCACGTACTGCAGCAGCGCCGTCTTGCCGACGCCCGGCTCGCCACGGACCACCAGCGCCCTGCTCTCGCCCGCGCGGACCGCCTCCAGCAGCCGATCCAGCGTCTCGCACTCGCTGCGGCGCCCTCGCAACACCTAGCAACACCACCGCGTACGCAGCCATCCATCGCACCGTTTCAGGGGGATATGCAGGGTCATTTGGGTCCGGTATCGAAGGTACACCCCGCCGGCCCTCGGCTCCGGGCCAGAAAGCAGAGGCTTCGGTCAGGACCGGACGCCCGATCGGGGCGGCGTGCTCGGAGGGGTATCCTCGCCTCCGTCCCGCACCCGCGCGTGGAGTCGAGCACGCAACCGAACGAGCGAAGAACGAGGGTGGAGCGCAGCGCGAGCGACGGCGGGCACCTCGGGCTGGTCATCGGCGCCCTGCTGCTCGTGATGCTGCTGGCCTCGCTGGACCAGACGATCGTGTCGACCGCGCTGCCGACGATCGTCGGCGACCTCGGCGGCCTGGAGCACATCTCGTGGGTCGTCACCGCCTATCTGCTGGCGATCACGATCGTCACCCCGCTCTACGGCAAGCTCGGCGACCTGTACGGGCGCAAGGTCGTGCTGCAGGGCGCGCTGGTCGTGTTCCTGATCGGCTCGGCGCTCTGCGGCCTCGCGCAGGGCATGACCGAGCTGATCGCCTTCCGCGCCATCCAGGGCCTGGGCGGCGGCGGCCTGATGGTCAGCGCGCAGGCGGCCATCGGCGACGTCGTCTCGCCGCGACAGCGCGGCAAATACATGGGGCTCTTCGGCGCCGTCTTCGGCCTCTCGTCGGTGGCCGGGCCGCTGATCGGCGGCTTCTTCACCAGCCACCTGTCGTGGCGCTGGATCTTCTACATCAACCTCCCGCTGGGCGCGGTCGCGTTCGGCGCGCTGGCCGTCTCGCTGCCGAAGGTGTCCGAGCGCGTGCAGCACTCGATCGACTACGCCGGCACCGCGCTCCTGGCGGTCGGCCTGAGCGCCATCGTGCTGCTGACCACGCTCGGCGGCAACACCTACGCCTGGGGCTCGGCGCAGATCGCCGTGCTCGGCGTCCTCGGGGTCGCCGGGATCCTCGGGTTCCTGGCGGCCGAGTCGCGCGCGGCCGAGCCGATCCTGCCGCTGCACCTGTTCCGCAACCGCGTGTTCGTCGTCACCGGCGCGATCGGCTTCGTGATCGGCTTCGCGCTGTTCGGCGCGCTCACGTACCTGCCGCTCTTCCAGCAGGTCGTGCGCGGCGACACCCCGACCGAGTCCGGGCTGCAGCTGATCCCCGTGATGGTCGGCGTGCTGATCGGCTCGATCGGCTCCGGGCAGATCATCACCGCCACCGGCCGCTACAAGGCGTTCCCGGTCGCGGGCACGGCGATCGCCGCGGTCGGCATGGTGCTGCTGTCGGGCCTGGACGCCGGGACGTCGACCCTCTACGGCAGCTTCGCGATGTTCGTGATGGGGCTCGGGCTCGGCCTGGTGATGCAGGTGCTGGTGCTCGCCGTGCAGAACGCCGTCGACTACGCCGAGCTCGGCGTCGCCACGTCCGGCGCGACGCTGTTCCGGTCGATGGGCGGCGCGCTGGGTACGGCGGTGCTCGGCGCGATCTTCACCAACCGGCTCACCCATGAGCTCGCGGGCTCGCCGGCCGCGCAGGCCGGCACCGGCTCGATCGACCCGACCGCGCTGCAGCGGCTGCCGGCCGCGGTCCGCGACACCTACACCGGCGCCTTCACCGACGCGCTGACGACGGTGTTCCTCGTCGCCGCGGCGATCGTCGTCGTCGCCTTCCTGCTGTCGTGGCTGATCGAGGAGCGACCACTGCGCCAGACGGTCGAGACGGCCGGGGTCGGCGAGGCGTTCGCGTCACCGACGAGCGGCGATTCGCTGAGCGAGCTGATGCGCGAGCTCGCCCGCCTGGTCGGCCGCGAACGGACCCGCGCGTTCATCCAGCGCACCGTCGACGCGGCCGGCGTCGACCTGCCGCCCGGCGCGGCGTGGCTGCTCGTGAAGGGGCAGGAGGGGCTCGCGCTCGACGATCCCGGGGCGATCGCCGCCGACCGCCCGGTCGACGCCGCGTGGGTGCGCGAGCAGCTCGGCACGCTCACGGCGCGCGGCCTGCTCTCCGACGGCGCGCTGACCGCCGGCGGGCAGGCCACCGCCGAGCGGCTGATCGGCGCGCGCCGCGACTGCCTCGGGTCGCTGGTCGCCGACTGGCGTCCGGACGACGACCCGCGCGTCAACGACGCGATGCTCCGCCTCGCCCGGGCGCTCGCGCGCGACTCGCCGCCGCCCGTGGGCGAGCGAGACCACTTCGCTGTCGATTGATCGCATGTCGCGATCGTGGATCCTCCGCGGAGACGTCGGGCGTCGCCGGGTGGCCGGTCGGATAGAACTGTTGTGAATCCGAAGCGGGAGGCACGACGATGGCGAAGGCGTTGTACACGGCACGGGCCGCGGTCACCGGCGGGCGCGCCGAAGGACACGGGCGGACGAGCGACGGGGCGCTCGACGTCGAGCTGCGCACGCCGCCGGAGATGGGCGGGGACGGCGGCGGCACGAACCCCGAGCAGCTCTTCGCGGTCGGCTACGCGGCCTGCTTCGAGGGAGCGATCGGGGCGATCGGGCGCCGTGAGCGCGTCGAGGTCGGCGACGTCTCGATCGACAGCCGGGTGACGCTGTCGACGGCCGAGAACCGGGCGTTCGGGATCGGCGTGGAGCTCGACGTGACGCTCCCGCAGGTGAGCGATCCGGAGCAGGCGGTGCGCATCGTCGAAGCCGCGCACCAGGTCTGTCCGTACTCCAACGCGACGCGGGGCAACATCGAGGTGAAGCTGACGGCGAACGGCCGGTCGGTCGGCTGAGCCACCTGTCCCGCCGCTACGGCACGTCCACGGCGTCGACGTTCGCCCCCGTCAATCCCCACGGGCCGCCGTCGAAGAGCGGGCTCGCCCACCAGTTGCAGGCCGTGGCCGGGCCCGTCGAGATAGGAGCGCACCCGATCAGGTCGTCGGCCGAGCCGCCGATGCCGGGGACCGACACGGCGCCGCTCGTGGACAGGACGATGTCCCGGCTCGGCGGGGCCGAGCGAGCCGGCGTCTCGAGCCCGTGCTCGCCATCCTTCGCGCTGTCGACGGCGAACCCGTGGCCGACGAGCGCGGACGAGATGAAGCGCAAGATGTACGGCTCGTCGTCGATCAGCAGGATCGCGGGTTGCGGTCCGACCTCGGGGCGCGTCCGAGCAGCCATCGCTTCCGCCGGCACCGGCATCCTCCTCCCGTCGAACGGGGGACCGGAAGGCTCCCTCGAAGCCTGCGTTCGATCCTCTGTCCGCCCGCGGTGGCGTGTCAAGGTGAGAAATCTCACCCACTGAGGGGAATGCCGCATCCCCCGGTGACCGTTGGCGGCGGACGAGATCGGCGCTGTTCCGTCGGACATGTCACGAGTGAGACGAGCGGCACGGAAGCGCGGTCCGAGGCGCGATGATTGACGCATGAGCGAGCTCGGGGACCTGCTCGTGTTGCTGCATGGCGCTCGGGGACGGATCTCCACGGTCCGCGCAACGGTGCGCACGTGGCAGGACCTGCACGGACTCCGCGAGGCGATGGCGCGTCATGCCAACCGTGTCGGCTTCGTGACGTACGGGTCCGCCGAGGAGCCGGAGCGCGAGTCGGTCGAGAGCCTCGTCCGCGTGTGGCTCGCGCCACCGGACGGCGCCCGCGAGGAGCGCACGGGTCAGGACGGTGAGTGGGTCGGCGTGCGCCGGGGCCGGTTGTGGTGGCGATACGACGCCCGCAGCGGCGCGACGTCGAACGAGGGGCAGCCCGAGATCGGCAGCGGGATCGGCGAGGAGTTCCGGTGGCTGCTCGATCCTGCCCCGGCGATCGGACTGCTGGACTTCGACGAGGCCGAGCCGGGCCGATGCGCGGGCCGGCCCACGCTGCGCGTACGGGCGGTTCCCCGCGAGCGCGAGGACGGGGCCGACGTGCCGCTCATACGGCTCGGCGCGATGGGGGCCGACGAGATCGTGCTCGACGTCGACGCCGAGCGCGGGGCGCTGCTGCGGATCGAGGCGCGCTTCGAGCACCGGCCGATCGCGATCTCGGAGATCCTGGAGATCGCGTTCGACGAGACGTTCCCGCCCGACACGTTCGTCTTCACGCCACCATCCGGCGAGGACGTCCGCCCGATCGCCGTGCCGTTCGAGGTCCGGCGCGACCTGACGATCGAGCAGGCCGTCGCGCTCGCGCCGTTCACCGTCTGGATCCCGGCGCGCTTGCCCACCGGCTGGGAGACCGAGATCGTCTTCGCCGTCGAGCGGGACCGGCCGCCGATGGCGCCGCGCGTGCATCTGCACTACCGAGCCGCGGACGGCACGCACGCCCTGAGCATCGCCCAGTCGCCCGCGGACCGCCCGGCAGACGAGGAGGCGGAAGGACCCGGCGGCCCCTGGCGACAGATCGACCGCAACCATCGGCGGATGCAGACCCGGGAGCCGGAGGCGAGCTGGCAGCCGGCGCAGGTGCGCATGGAGCTCGAGGGCACGCGGATCCTCATCCACTCCACCGACCTCGGAGCCGACGCGCTCGCAGATCTCGCCGCCGGCCTCGTGCGCGCGCCCGCCGAGCCGCCCGATCTCGGCACGTAGCGAGCCAGGCCGCGCGCTTGCCGACATCGCGCGCGGTGTCACGTCCGCTGACGCTTGGCGTCGCCGATCGTTACTGCGGATTACTTGCCAGGGACCGAGCCGTGATGCTCAAGTGTGCCGTCGATCACCTGAGGGGGGACTCGGTCGTGACCAATACGAGCAGGGGCACAGCAGCGGCGCGAGTGGCAGTCCTGGCGCTCGCCGTCGCTGCGTTCTCACCGGCCGGCAGCGAGGGCAAGTCGGCCCACAAGCAGCTGACGGACTGCCCGACATTCCACGCCGCACCTCCGCCCGGCGGTGCCCCGCCCGTTC
>DATHJG010000431.1:0-2177 GCA_035489875.1 Solirubrobacteraceae bacterium
GACGAGCGGGTGGCGCCCGCCCTCGGGGTCGTGCGTGTGCGACGCCAGAACACGGGAGTCGCCGCTCAGCCGCAGTCGCGCATAGGCCTCATCGACGATGTCGAAGTCGTCGATCCCGGCGACGAGCGGATCGGGCTCGACCGCCACGGTGAACGGTCCGTTCGGCGGATGCCCCGAGCTGTCCCAGATCCAGCGCGCGCCGATCAGCTGCTCCCAGGCATCGTTGCCGGGGAACAGGCCGGTCGAGAGGTGCAGCACGAGCAGGGTGCCCCCGCCGGCGACGTGGGCGATCGCGGCCCCGGCGAGCGAGGCGTCGTCGGGGTGTGGGGCGGCGCCCGCGCCGGCGTTGACCACGAGCAGATCGGGCCGGTCCTCGAGCGCCCCGAGCGCCGTCGCCACGCTGGCGGTGAGCTCGAGGTCGTCACCGAGCGCGCGGAGGAGTTCCGCGACATGCTCGGAGCTCTCGGCGTAGCCGTGCCAGGGGTCGGCGTAGTCGCCGCCCCCCGAGAAGACGAGGGTCCGGGTCACCGTCTCGCCGCGTACGCCGCGCGGATGGCCGGATGTGGATCGGGAGCAGGCTCGGCCGCGACCGCGACCGGCCAGTCGGGGCGGGTGCCGTCGAGCGCCCACGCCGCTTGGGCGGCGGCCCCGAGGGCCACGTACTCGCCGGGTTCGGGAACGACGACGGGGAGGTCGAAGACCTGCGCGGCGATGAGGGCGACGGCCGGGTTCTGCGCTGCACCGCCGATCAGCAGGATGCGGCGGGCGTCCACGCCCACGGCACGCACCGCATCCAGGCCGTCCGCGAGGCCGCACAGCAGCCCCTCGATCGCCGCCCGGGCGAGGCGCTCACGCGTGGTGGTCGCGAGCGTCATGCCGAACAGGGTCGCGGTGGCGTCGGGGAGGTTCGGGGTGCGTTCGCCCTCGAAGTACGGCTGCAGCACGAGACCGCCGGCACCGGGCGCCGTCGCGAGCGCCAGCCTGCCCAGCTCGTCGTGATCGACCCCGAGCAGGGCGGCGACGACATCGAGGATGCGGGCGGCGTTGAGCGTGGCGACGAGCGGGAGGAAGGCGCCGGTGGCGTCCGCGAATCCGGCGACGGTGCCGGTCTCATCGCCCGTCGGCCGGTTGGTGACGGCGAACACGGTTCCGCTGGTGCCGACCGACACGACGACATCGCCCTCGCGTGCGCCGAGCCCGAGTGCCGCGCCCGCGTTGTCCCCGGTGCCCGCGGCGACCGGGATTCCGGCCGGGATCCCGGACAGCTCGACGGTCACCCCGGCCGACTCGGCGGGGCCGAGCACGCGGGGCAGCACGGCGTCGTGGCCGAGCGCGGCGACGAGCAGCTCGCGATCGTAGGTGCCGGATGCGGGGGACCAGTACCCGGTGCCGCTCGCGTCCGAGCGGTCGGTGGTCAGTTGCTCCAGGTCGGGACCGAGCGGGGACTCACCGGCCGGGCCGTAGCCGCGCAGCCGCCAGGTCAGCCAATCGTGGGGGAGCGCAACGGCGCTCACGTTCGCCGCGTGCTCGGGTTCGGCGTCGCGCAGCCAGCGCAGCTTGGTGGAGGTGAACGAGGCGACCGGCACGCTTCCCGTGCGCCTCGCCAGCTCGCCGGCTCCGAACTCGGCGATGAGTGCCGTCGCCGCAGAAGCGGACCGGGTGTCGTTCCAGAGCAGGGCCGGCCGGATCACGCGCCCATCGGCATCCAGCACCACCATGCCGTGCTGCTGTCCCGCGACCGCGATCGCCGACACCCCGGTGAGCCCGCCGGCGTCCGCGATCGCTGCCAGCAGGGCGCTCAACCAGGCATCCGGGTGCACCTCGGTACCGTCGGGGTGCGGCGCGCGACCGGTGGCCGCCACGGCACCGTTCGCGACGTCGCGGATCACGACCTTCGTGCTCTGCGTCGAGGAGTCGACGCCGGCGACGAGCGTCACCATCGCATCCCTTCGGTCGATCGCGAGTTGCCCGGTTCTGCCCATGTCGGGCGGATCGGACGGGCCGAACCGGGCAACTCGCGGATCATCTGGCGGGGCCTGGTCAGCGCGCACCGAGCAGGTGCTCGGTCGCGAGTTGCTGCAGCCGGACGAATCCGAAGCCATGACCGCCGAGGTAGGCGGCGGCGTCGAAGTCCTCGAACGCGCTGCGGTCGGCGAGCAGGCCCGCGTAGCCCTCGC
>DATHJG010000432.1:0-2130 GCA_035489875.1 Solirubrobacteraceae bacterium
GACCTGCTGATCGGCAAGCGCAACGCCACCACACTCGCCGATGTGCGTGCTCGTGATGTACAAGCTCGCTGAGATCGATCGAGGCTAGGCTCGGGTCGGCCGGGCGCCATGCGATCACCGGGCAGCGGGTCGCCGGCGTGGCGCTCGCATCGCGTTGGCCGTCGACGGCTGATCCCGCTCGGTCGGCGGGGGCAGCGCGCCGCGGCACGCGGCGACGAAGCTGGCAACGACGGGACGGGCGTCGTCCTTGCGCCACGCGACGGCGAGGCGGGCCGGTGTGAGGCCGTCGATGGGCCGGGCCGTCGTGCCGTCGCGCTGGTAGAGGTCGGCGTTGCCGGCGGCGATCAGCGCGACGCCGAGGCCGCTCGCGACCGCCTCGAGGGTCTCGTCGGCGTTGGTGCACCGGCGGCCGGTCCGCACCGGACGTCCACCGCGGTGATCGACGGCGAGCCAGAAGTCGCGCAGCTCACCAGCGCTATCGGGCAGGGCGAGGAACGGCTCGTCGAGGAGGTCGTCGAACGCGATCCGCTCGCGGCCGGCCAGCGGGTGATCCGCGGGCAGCGCGACCCAGCGCGGCTCGCTGATGAGCTCCTCGAACGCGATGTCGGACCCGGGCACCGGCAGCCAGACGAGCGCCACGTCGCTCGTGGCGTCCGCCAGGCCGGCAGTGGGGTCGGTCCAGGCGACTTGACGAATCTCCAGGCGAGCAGTCGGATGTTCGTCGGCGAAGCGACGCGTGGCCCGGAACAGCAGGCCGCGCCCCACGCTGGTCGCCACGCCGACCGTGAGCACGGTCTGGGAGGCCGCGGCGAGCGTCGCGCGCCGGGCCTCCTCCCACGCGTCCACGAGCCGGCGCGCGTGCGGAAGAAGCGCATGGCCCGCGGCGGTGAGCGAGACGGTGCGGCGGTCGCGCTCCAGTAGCTCGACGCGCATGGTCCGCTCGAACCGGCGGATCTGTTTGGACAGCGCGGGCTGGGAGATGAACAGCCGCTCGGCGGCCCTCGTGAAGTGCAACTCCTCGGCGACAGCCACGAAGGAGCGAAGGTCACGAACGTGCACGTCCATGCCGCATGGTTATCACAGCGGATCTTGGACTCGAGTCGTGCGGCCGCCCAAGATGGAGCTCGCCGGCCGCGCTTCTGCGATCGCCCGGGAAGTCCTCCACCAGAAGGAGATTGTCTTGATCTCTCGGATGGCGCTGGCCGTCGCGACGAGCCTGATCACGCTGGCGATGGCCGCCTGTGGCGAGAGCCCCTCGTCGCCGGCCGACCCGAGTCCGGCGGCCACGGAGCAGCCCGCCGGCGAGGGAGCGCAGCAGCCGGACGCCGCCCGCGACGCCGTGGCGGCACTTCGCAGGTTCACCGGTGCGGCAAATCGCGGCGACCTCGAGGCCGTCCTGGCCGCGACCGCTCGTGACGTCCGTTTCGACAGCGAAGGACGCATCTTCAGCGGCGAGGCCGGCATCCGGGAGTTCATCGGCGGCGAGGTGATCGCGGCGGGCGGCCGCTACCGCGAGCTCAGCGTCCGCACGCGAGGCGCGCGGGCCGTCGTCGAGTACGACTTCCGCACGAGCGGCGGCGCACGCGAGCACTTCACCTACGCGTGCAGCGCCCGCCGCGGGCGTCTCACCGACTGCATCGGCCGCTATGTCTGAGCAGCCAGGCCTTCGGGCGCGGCGACAAGCGGTCGCCCGACCCGCCGGCACGGCCGGCGCGGCGACGAGCAGCGCAGTCGCGACCGAGCCCAACCGAGCCCAGCGCAGCCTGCAGGCCAGCGCGTCCCCTATCGAAGAAGGAGCCCTGCGCATGACGTCCCGCTTCACCGGCGTCCGCCCGGTCGTGCTAGCGATCGGCACCCTCGTCGCTGTCTTGTTCACCGTCGGCATGGCCGTCGGCCAGGGGCCCCCGACGGATGACCGCGCATTCGTCGGCCGGGCCGTCCAGACGCCCGCCGAGACCGTCGACCGCACGAACGTCGTGCAGACCGTCGACGCCGTGTTCACCCAGTTCGACGCAAAGGACTGGGACGGCGTCGGCGCACTGTTCGCCGACCGCGTCCAGATCGACTTCTCCTCGCTGGGCGATGCGCGAACCACGGTCACCCGCGAAGAGCTCATCGACGGCTGGCGAG
>DATHJG010000433.1:0-7380 GCA_035489875.1 Solirubrobacteraceae bacterium
TCCCTCCCGCGTCGAACACGTACCGATCAGGAACTCTGGCGTCTCGTGCGCGTCCATGCGCCGGTAGCCGGCTGCGCGCTCGTCAGCGAGCGACCGCGTTCACGAGCCGCTGCGACGGATCGCGAGCAGCTCCGCTTCGGCGCTCGGCCCCGGCAGCGTCGCGATCTGCGCGCCGGTGCCGTCGCGCACGGCGATCGCTCCGTCGGGGTCGATGGCGTAGATGCGGGCGTCGTCCGCGCTCGATGCCGCGAGGCCCGGGAGCGGCGTGCCCGGCGGCGCCGGCGTCACCTCGCCGCTCGTGGGGCGGATGACGTAGTGCGTGCCGCGGTCGCGGTTCAGCGCGTGCAGCTCGTCGAGTCGAGGGTCGAGCGCGATCCGCCAGTCGGGGCCGGCGCGTCTGGAGTTGGGAAGGAAGATGCACAGCGCGGTGCCGCGCTGGGTGTCGAGCGAGTGCACGAAGGCGCCGGCGGGGCCACCGCGATAGAGCGTGTGGACCGGCGAGCCGCTCGGGTCGACGGCGCGCGTGACGGGCACGCCCTGCATGAGCAGCCCGACTGCCGTCTTGTCCACGACGACCTGCGGCCGCAGTGCACCGCTCTCGACGTCATACGCCCGCACGCGGTAGCGGCCGTCGTCGCGGATCTCGCTCAGGTACAGCACCGACGCGTCCGGCGCCATCGCGTCGAACTCGTAGCGGCCGCGCAGCGAGAAGCGTCGTGGCTGCGACTTCAGGTCGGTGGCGAGCAGCGCGAAGCGGCTCTCCCCGTCGCCGCCCGAGCCGGCGAGGGCGAGCACCTTCCCGTCGCCCGACACCGCGCCGTCGGGAGTGGAGCCGGCCGCCACGGGGACGATCCACCGCCCGCCGAGCTCGATCGAGCGCAGGCGCCGGCCGCTGACGGGGTCGGTCGCGACGATCGTCGTCGTGTCGCCGGCGTTCGCTGCCGTGTAGAGCGCGTCGAACGACGCGTCGTGCGCCCCCAGCGTCACGCGCTGCAGCGTGCGTCCCGTGCGTGCGTCCACGGCGACGAGCGAGTCACCGACGCGCGCAAGCAGCGCATCGCGCTCCGGCGCCGTACGGGAGGCATTCGGCGCGGGGTCGGCGCCGCAGGCGGCGAGCGCCGGAACGAGCATCAAGCTGGCCAGGGCGGTGCGGTACACGTGGCGCTCCTCGTCGGTTGCGCCTCTAGTACGCCGCGGCGGGGCGAGTGGTTCCGGCGCGTCCGCTAGGTTCCCCGCCGTGAGCGAGGCGTACGTGCACGGCCATCGACCGCGGGAGCACGAGCGCCTGCAGGATCAGGCCGGGACGCTCGTCGACCTGCTGCACGCCGACACCGCCTACCCGCGCGGGAGCAGGGTGCTCGAGGCCGGCTGCGGCGTCGGCGCCCAGACGGTCACGCTGGCCACGCGCAGCCCGGAGGCGCAGTTCACGTCGGTCGACGTCTCGGCGGAGTCGATCGCCGAAGCGCGGCGGAGAACCGACCGCGCCGGGCTCGCCAACGTCGAGCTGCGGCAAGCCGACATCTTCGATCTGCCGTTCGGCGCCGAGTCGTTCGACCACGTGTTCGTCTGCTTCGTCCTGGAGCACCTCGCACGGCCGGTCGAGGCGCTCGCGGTGCTCGGGCGGCTGCTCAGGCCCGATGGCACGATCACCGTCATCGAGGGGGATCACGGATCGGCCTACTTCCATCCGGACAGCGCCGCGGCCCACGCGGCGATCCAGTGCCAGGTCGAGCTGCAGGAGGCGGCCGGCGGGAACGCGCTGATCGGCCGGGCGCTCTACCCGCTGATGACCGAGGCGGGGTTCGACGCGGTCCGCGTCTCCCCGCGCATGGTCTACGTGGACTCGAGCCGACCCGACCTGGTCGACGGGTTCACGCGGAAGACGTTCACCGCGATGATCGAGGGTGTGCGCGAGCCCGCGATCGCGGCGGGCCTCATCGAGCCGCCGCGCTTCGACGTCGGCGTCCGGGACCTCCACCGCACGACCGAGGCGGACGGCGTGTTCTGTTACACGTTCTTCAAGGGCGTCGGGACGAAGCGCCCGAGCTAGGGCCCTAGAGCCAGAGCCTGGCGGTGAACCCGTCAGCCGAAGGGATCAGCTCCAGGCGCGACGTGAGCTGCCGCGCGATCCACAGGCCGGCGCCGGCCGGGTCGCCGGGCTTCGGCGGGAGGTAGCCGGCGAGCGGGTCGTCGACGCCGTGCCCGCGGTCGGAGATCTCGCAGACGAATCGCTCGTCGACGAGGCCGACGCGCAGCTCCGGCGGTCCGGCGCCATGGCGGCGAGCGTTCGAGAACACCTCGCTCGCCGCCAGGACGAACTCGTCGGCCCGAGCGGGTGCAATGCCCGCGGCGGCGAGCTCGCGGAGGAGCTGCTCGCGGAACTGGCGCGCGCCGTCGGCCAGCGGCACCGGGCGCAGGTCGGCGAGCGGCACGGGATCGGGCGTCAGCGCCCGCACCAGGCGCACCGGATCGTCGTAGTGCCCGTGGGAGTGCGGCCCGCTGGCGAAGCCGTGCGGGTGGGTCCTCGACGCGCCGTCCACGATCGTCTTCGGCAGCACGCGCGCGTCGTAGGGACACACGATCCATGCGGGCCGGTCGGCGAAGGCATGGTTGACGAGCGATTCGTAGACGGTCCACTCCGCCCATTCGCGCGGGGTGGCGCCGAAGGCCACCTCTCCGACCACCCGCACCTCGGATGCCCCGCCGCGCAGCCGCTCGCGCAGCGTCTTGTCGTAGCCGGCGAGCACGTGCGCCGGCCGCACGTACCACTCGTCGCGGTCGATGAACGAGACGCGCTGCGATGCGACGCCGAGCGCCTCGCGCAGGAGCGCGCAGTTGGCGCGCGTGGTGACCGCCACCCCCGCCACGCCCTCGTCGATCCCCTCCTCCAGGAAGGCGGCCATGCGGCCGGCGAACGCGTCGTCGGAGTCGTAGACGAACGCGTCATGACGCAAACGCGCTCCCGGCCTGACTGCGACAGAAGGCCCCATCACGAGAACGACCGATCTTAGGCCATGCGGATCGTGAGCGATCTGACCCGCTGGCCCTGCTTTTCGGATCAGGAGTACCAGCGCATGCGGGGCATCGGGTCCGGGCGGCGCCGGTCCGGAGCGCCGGAGCGCGGGTCGGCCAGGGTCGTCGAGGTGCGCGGCGCCTGCCGGCGGCGGCGGAGTGAGGAGAGCAGGTTGAACATGGTTCGCATCCTACGACATATCTTCCTAGGACGCAAGTTTCTGGGACGCAACTTTGCGGTAGGGTCCGCCCCGTGACCGAGCGCGACGGCGTCGACCTGATCCTCGAGCAGTGGCGACGCGAGCGCCCGGATCTCGACGCGTCGCCGATCGGGGTCATCGGCCGCATCTCGCGGCTCGCGCGCGAGCTCGAGCAGCGGCTCGAGCCCGTCTACCGCGAGCAGGGCCTGGAGCCCGGGTGGTACGACGTGCTCGCGACGCTGCGCCGCATCGGACCGCCCTACCGCCTGCGCCCCACGGAGTTCTCGAACACGCTCATGCTCACCTCCAGCGGAACCACGAAGCGCCTGGACCGGCTCGAGCAGGCCGGCCTCATCACGCGCGCGCCCGACCCCGAGGACCGGCGCGGAACCCTCATCACCCTGACCGACGCGGGCCGCGAGCTCGTCGACAGGGCGTCCGAGGCGCACCTGGAGAACGAGCGCCGGCTCGTCAGTGCCCTCACGGCCACCGAGCGGCGCGCGCTCGCCGACCTCCTGCGCAAGCTCCAGCTGGGGCTGCCACCGCTCTGATCCCGGCGCGCGGTACGTTCGTCCGCATGCCGCGCTCCACACCGGTCGACGACTTCGAGCTGGCGTACGACCGCTCGGGTTCTGGGAGCCCGGTCGTGCTGTTGCACGGCTGGCCGGGCGACCGCACCGACTACCGGGCGCTACGGCCGCTGCTCGGCGATGGGCTGGACGTGGTCGTTCCAGACCTGCGCGGGTTCGGTGCGTCGGACAAGCACCGAGTGGACCCCGCGGCCGGCTACTCGGCCGCGGCGCAGGCCCGCAGCGTTGTCGGGCTCGTCGAGGAGCTCGTGCTCGGTCCGGTCGTCCTCGCCGGCTACGACATCGGCAGCCGCATCGCGCAGACCATCGCCCGCACCTCGCCGCAGCTCGTGCGAGCGCTCGTCGTCGCGCCACCGCTGCCCGGCGCCGGCGACCGGGTCCTGACGCCCGACGCCCAGCGCGAGTTCTGGTACCAGGCGTTCCACCAGCTCGAGCTCGCCGAACGGCTCATCGACGGCAAGCCCGACGCGATCCGCGCCTACCTGCGCCACTTCTGGTCGCACTGGTCCGGCTCGTCGTTCGAGCTCGCGGATGCCGACCTCGACGCGCTCGTGGACGGCTACGCGGCGCCGGGGGCGTTCACGGCGTCGATCGCCTGGTACCGCGCCGGATCGGGAACCGTCGCCACCAGCCTCGCCGAGACCGTCCCCGGGGAACGCATCGCCCAGCCCACCCGCGTCCTCTGGCCCGACCACGACCCGCTGTTCCCCCGGCACTGGTCCGACCGGCTCGACGCGTTCTTCGCCGACGCCACCGTCACCGCTGTCCCCCACGCCGGCCACTTCGTCCCGCTCGAAGCGCCGGACGCGTTTGCGAGCGCGCTCCGCGCGGTGGCCTGACCGTGCGCGCAAAGTGGGGGTTTCCGTCATTTCCCCCGGACGCCAGTGGGCGTACGGTAGGCGGGTCAACGACGAATCGAGGATCTGTGGATACGGAGCTCAAGGCGCGCCATCGCTCGATGTGGGCGTCGGGCGACTACCCGTCGATGGTCGAGACGTTCCTGCTGCCGCTCGGGCCGCGGCTCGTCGACGCGTGCGGCATCGCGCCTGGGATGCGGGTGCTCGACGTCGCGGCCGAGACGGGCAACGCGTCGCTGCCGGCCGCCGCGCGGGGCGCGCACGTCACGGCCAGCGACCTGACGCCGGAGCTGCTCGCCGCGGGGCGTCGCCGCGCGGAGGCGCAGAGCCTGGAGCTGGAATGGGTCGAGGCCGACGCCGAGCAGCTGCCGTTCGAGGATGCGTCCTTCGACGTCGTGATGTCCTCGATCGGCGCGATGTTCGCGCCGCATCACCAGGATGTCGCCGACGAGCTGGTTCGCGTCTGCCGCCCGGGCGGCACGATCGGCCTGCTGAGCTGGACGCCGGAAGGCATGATCGGCTCCCTGTTCCGGACCATGGGGCCGTTCGCCCCGTCGCCGCCGCCCGGGGCGCAGCCGCCGCCGCTGTGGGGCGGCGAGGAGCACCTGCGCGAGCTGTTCGGCGACCGCGTCGAGCTGCGCACGCTGGAGCGTGACGCGCTCGAGGTCACCGCCTTCGAGCGTCCGCACGACTACGCCGAGCACTTCAAGGCACGCTACGGACCCACCATCGCGGCGCGGGCGAACGCAGGAAAGACCGGACGCGAGGCCGAGCTCGACGACGCGCTGAACCGCTTCTGCGACGAGTGGAACCGCGGCGCATCCGACGACGCCGTGTTCGAGATGGAGTACCTGCTGGCCGTGGGAACGCGCGTATAAGGAGGCCGCCCGGCCGCGTCTTCGTGTAGACCTCCATGCTCGAGACGACATCCGGCGCGCCGCACCGAGCCCGGCCGCCCGGAGACACCGACCAGCAGGAGGCGACGTCGTGGCGGTCAGCGAACAACAGGAAACCAGGACGTTCATCCGCCCGGACGGCAAGGAGAAGGTCACGGGCTCGGGGCGGTACACGGCCGACCTGAACCTCACCGGCCAGGTGCACGCGAAGTTCCGGTTCGCCGATCACCCCCACGCCCGGATCGCCCGCATCGACGTGTCGAAGGCGCGTGCGCTGCCCGGCGTCGTCGCCGTCGTCAGCCACGAGGACGTGCCCGACGTCCGGTACGGGGGGATGGTGCAGGACCGCCGGCTGTTCGCGAAGGAGCGCGTCCGGTGGGAGGGCGACATCGTGGCCGGCGTGGCCGCCCTCACCCCGGAGGTGGCGGAGCAGGCGGCGGCGCTGATCGAGGTCGACTACGAGCCGCTGCCGAGCGTGGTCGACTTCGAGGCGGCCGCCAAGGGCGGCGCGCCGCTCGTCCACGAGGAGTGGGAGGACTACGAGGGCGACGAGAGCATGGCCCGCGAGGGCAACGTACTCGGGCGCTCGACGATCGTCCGCGGCGACGTCGACGCGGCACTCGCCGAGCCCGGCGTGACGGTCGTCTCCGGGCGCTACGTCGCGGACTCCTCCCAGGGCGTCCCGATCGAGCCGCACGCGATCATCGCCCAGTGGTCCGGCGACCGGGTCACGGTCTGGACCTCGAGCCAGACCCCGTACGAGGCGCGCTCGGGCGTCGCGCACACGCTCGAGATCTCGGAGTCCCAGGTGCGGATCGTCGTGCCGCTGCTCGGCGGCGGGTTCGGCGCCAAGTGCGACTTCCACTTCGAGGCGCACGTGGCGGCGCTTGCGCGCGCCGCGCGCCGGCCGGTGAAGCTCGTGTTCTCGCGCCGCGAGGAGTTCGTCGCGATCGACCACCGCCGCGAGGGCATGGTGATCGAGCTGACGACGGGGGTGCGCGCTGACGGCACGCTCGTCGCGCGCCGCGCCAAGGCGTACCTCGACTCCGGCGCCTACTGCGGCGAGGGCGGCTTCTTCGCGCAGATGGCGGCGATGCACGTCATCGGCCCGTACCGGATCGAGAACGTCGACGTCGAGTCGTTCCTCACGTACACGAACACCCAGCCGAGCTCGTCGATCCGCGCCCCCACCGCGCCGCAGGCGGTGTGGGCGCTCGAGCAGCACCTCGACGAGGTCGCGGCGGAGATCGGCATCGATCCCGCGGAGCTCCGTCGCCGGACGCTGGTGCGCAGCGGCGACGCCGCCGCCACCGGGCAGCCGATCGAGCACGTCGGCATCGCCGAGACGCTCGAGCAGGCGCTCGAGAGCATCGGGTACGACGAGCGCGCGTCGCTGCCCGACGACGAGGCGATCGGCTTCGCCTGCGGCTGGTGGCCCTGCTTCGGGGCCGAGACCGGCGCGTACGTGAAGCTCAACGGCGACGGCACCGGCTCGGTGATGGCGTTCCCGCTCTACGTCGCCGAGGTGCTCGGGATGGATGCCTCGCAGTTCTCGATCACCTACCAGGACACGGACGCGGCCCCATGGGACATGGGCTCGTCCGGCTCCCAGACCACGTTCAACGGCGGCCGCGCCGTGATCGAGGCGGCGGCGGACGTCCGCGAGCAGCTCCTCGAGGCCGCGGAGCAGGAGCTCGAGGTCAGCCGGGAGGACCTCGAGCTCGCCGACGGCGCCGTGCGGGTCAAGGGCTCCCCCGCGACCGCGGTGACGATCGCCGACATCGTCGGCAGCGGCAAGCAGTACATCGGGCGCGGCGCCGGCGAG
>DATHJG010000434.1:0-2390 GCA_035489875.1 Solirubrobacteraceae bacterium
GGCCGCGGCCGCGCGGCCGCGGTCCTCACGCTCCGCTTCTCGCTGACCGAGCGCGCCGACGCGATGGCCGCCGGGCGGCGCGAGGTCCTCCTCGCCGGCGTCGGCGCCGCGCTGCTGCTGATCATCGGCGTCGGCCTGGTCGCGCGGCGGCTCGTGGTCGGGCCGGTGGAGCGGCTCGCCGGCTCCGCGATGAGCCTGGCGGCCGGGCACCCCGGACCGCCGCTCGGCTGGCGCCGGCGCGACGCCGTCGGCGTGGTCGCCGGCTCGCTCGACGCGCTGGGCGGGACGATGCAGGCGCTGCACGCCCGGATCGACGGCCTCGCCCTGAAGGACCCGCTCACCGGGGTCCTGAACCACCGCGGCCTGCACGACGCGCTCCACGAGGCGCTCGAGGGCGCCCGCGACCGGCAGGAGAAGGTCGCCGTCGTCGTGCTCGACATCGACCACTTCGAGCAGCTCAACGACGCCGACGGCCATGCGGCGGGCGACGAGGCGCTGCGGATCGCCGCGCGCGTCCTGCAGAGCGAGCTGCGGCCGGGCGACATCTGCGGCCGCATCGGCGGCGACGAGTTCCTGCTCGCGCTGGTCGACTCCGACGCCTGGGGCGCCGAGCGGGTCGTCGAGCGGATCCGCAGCGCAGCCGCCTCGGCCCCCGCGCGCGACGGCCACACCGGGCTCGCGTTCAGCGCGGGGATCGCCGAGTTCCCGCGCGATGCCCGCGACCAGGTCGGCCTGATGCGCCTCGCCGACGGCGCGCTCTACCGCGCCAAGCGGTCAGGCCGCAACCGCTGCGTCGTCTACTCCTCGTTCGTCGACGCCCCGCTCTCGCTGCAGGAGGAGGCCGAGCGCGCGCGCACCGCCGGCCTCGCCAACACGGTCTACGCGCTCGCCCGCGCGGTCGACCTCAAGGACGGCTACACCCACCAGCACTCCGCCCGCGTCGCACAGTACGCAGCCGTGCTCGCGCGCGAGCTGGGGATGTCGGAGGAGGAGATCGACCAGATCCGGACCGCCGGCATCCTGCACGACGTCGGCAAGGTCGGCGTGGCCGACGCGGTGCTGCTCAAGCCCGCGCGGCTGACCGAGGACGAGTTCCTCGAGATGCAGCGCCATTCCACGCTGGGGCGCGACATCGTCGCCGGCGCCGGCATGCCCGAGATCGCCGAGTGGGTGCTCTACCTGCACGAGCGCTGGGACGGCCGCGGGTACCCCGACCGGCTCGAGGCCGACGACATCCCGCTCGCCAGCCGCGTGCTCGGCGTCGCCGACGCGTTCGAGGCGATGACGTCCTCGCGCCTCTACCGGCGCGGGATGCCGGTCGAGAAAGCGCTCGAGGAGCTCGAGCGCTCGGCCGGGGAGCAATTCGACCCGACGGTCGCGAACCGCATGGTCGAGCTGGTGCGCTCGGGCGCGATCCCGCTCGGCGAGATCGGCGTGCTCGACGTCACCCACTACGGGTCGGCGGCCAGCTCGGAGTCCGCCGCCCCGCCTGAGGAGGACGGCGAGCCGGTGCGCAACGTGGCCGTGGCGGGGGTGCCGCGCGGCGCCAAGCGGGCCGGCCGCGGCAAGAACGCCTCCGGCGCGCGCGCCGGATCTGCGAGCTGATCGCGGCCCTGCCGCTCAGGCCCGAGCCGGTCAGTGGCCGCTCGAGCCCGCCGACGACGTCGGTCGCGTCCGCACCGCAGGGCTCCAGCGCAGGAACTCCTCCACGTCGCGCTCGTACTGGTAGCCCTCGCCCTGCGCCGGGCGCAAGCGACGCACGCGCAGGTGCTCGGCGAACGCCTGCACGGTCTCGCGCGTGGTGGCGCGGAACGCGTACCCGGCGGCCTTGAGCCGGCGGTTGTCGATTCCGCGCCCGTAGCGGAGCTGCTGGAGCAGCTCGGGCGGGAGCTTCACGCCGGCGCGGCGCAGCACGGCGCCGGCGATCCCGGTGCCCCACGGCGGCAGGATCGGCGCAAGCGGCTTGCCGAGCAGCGAGGCGACCTCGGAGAGCGCCAGCACGCCGTCGCCGGCCGCGTTGTAGACGCCCGGCAGGTCGTGGCGCGCGGCATGCGCGAGCACCCCGGAGATGTCGTCCTCGTGGATGAACTGGTAGCGCGGGTCGAAGCCGAGGATCGCCGGCACGGCGGGCAGCGCGAGCAGCGCGGTGTGGCTCGTCGCGATGTCCGGGCCCAGCGCGTTGGCGAAGCGGAGCACGGTGACCGTGACGTCCGCGTTGCGCCCGGCGAACGCCGCGACGGCGCGCTCGGCCTCGACGATGTCCTCCTCGATCGGCGTCCGCGGCGGGTGCGGGCGGCGCATCTCCTCGGTGAAGTAGGCCGGGTCGTCGCGCTCGCAGCCGTAGTAGTGCGCGGAGGACTTGAAGACGACCTTGCGCACGGGCGAGTCCG
>DATHJG010000435.1:0-5685 GCA_035489875.1 Solirubrobacteraceae bacterium
GTCTCAGCCCGGCGGTCGTTCGCCGTGCCGGCGAGGACCAGGCGCGGACGCGGCCGCGGATGCGGCGCCACGCTTGCGCCCGAGGGTCCAGGTCACCCCGCTACGCCAGCGCCTTGCCGACCGCGTCAAGCACGCGCTCTGCCTGGAAGGGCTTCACGACGAAGTCCTTGGCGCCGAGCTTGATCGACTCCAGCACCTTGGACTCCTGGCCCAGCGCCGAGCACATGATCACCCGCGCGCCGGGGTCGAGCGCGATGATCTCCTTGAGTGCGGTGATGCCGTCCTTCTCGGGCATCGTGATGTCCAGCGTGGTGAGGTCCGGCTTGAGCTCCTGGAAGCGGTCGATCGCCTCCGTGCCGTTGCCGGCCTCGCCGACCACCTCGTGGCCGCCCTTGGTCAGGGCGTCGGTCACCATCTTGCGCATGAACGCCGCGTCGTCGACGACGAGCACTCGGGCCATCTAGGCCACCTCCTCTTCCAGGTTGTTCTCAGGCTGCTGCCCCAGGATCGATTCGATCCGCACGGCCCAGTCCGCCCCGTCGACCACCATCAGGCGGCCGGTGGCGAAGCGCCGTCCGTTCACGTACAGGTCGATCGGCTCGTCCGCCTGGCGGTCCAGCTCGACCACCGCGCCGGCCGGCAGGCCGACGATCTGGGCGGACGCCATGCGTGCGCGCCCGAGCTCGGCCGCGACGCGCACCGAGATGCCCGCGAGCGACGGCGAGCCCTCGGTGCTCCGCTCCGCCACGCGCGCGTCGCTCGCGCCGGCGTCGTGCGGCGTGAGCTCGGAGCCGAGCTCGTCCAGCGCACCGCTCATCCGCACCACGAACGCGTTGGGGACGAGCTGCACGAGCCGGCAGGGCTCGCCGCAGACCGAGACCGCGGCGCGCGTGGCGTGCGGGGTGCGGGTGTAGGCGTCGATCGCCTGGTCGGCCGACGTGAACGTGCGGGTCTCCGGCACGCCGATCTCGACCTCGGTGCCGAGCACCTCGGACGTCGCGCCCGCCGCCGAGGCCATCATCTGGTTCATCGCCTCCGCGACGGCCGACAGCTCGAGCTCGGACAGCTCCGCCGACTCGCCCTCGGGTTCGCCGCCCATCATCGCGGCCGCCAGCTTGCGGGCGCCCTCGACGGTCATGACGAACAGGTTGCCGCCGGTCACGCCGTCGACGTAGGAGACCATCGTCGCCACCGCGGGCACCGGGACGCCGTCGAGCGGGTGCTTGTCGCCCGCGACCACGACGACCTCGCCCGGGGTGATCTCCCCGGGCGCGAACATCTCCAGGACGCCGCAGATCGCCTCCGACGTCGACTGGCCGAGCTTGACGAGCGCGTCGTCGGCGGTCATGGCGTGCCTCCCATCGAGTCGGTCACCTGAATGGCGCGGCGCCCGCCGCTGCGCCCGGGCAGCGCCCGGTGCATCGGGACCGCGCCCGCGAACAGCGTCACGCCGTCTTCGGCGCGCGCGTCCAGCCGCAGCACGTCGCCCGGCTGCAGCGCCAGGACCTGCTCGATCGGCAGGTCGACCGCCGCCACCTCAGCGCGCACGGTCATCTCGACGCGGCCGACCGCGTCGCGCACCGCGGCGGTCTGGCCGGCGTCCTCGCCGCTGAGGTCGTCGCGGGACGAGAACCGGTGGGCGACCGACGCGATCGCGGAGAACGGCAGCAGCAGCGCGAGCGTCGAGGAGTCGCGGGCCATCCGCGCCTCGATCGTCAGCGCCAGCGTCGGCTCGCTCACCGGCGCGGTCTGCGCGGTCTCCATGTGCATGTCGAGCCCGGCGAGGCTCAGCTCGACGTCGGTGGCGTCCTGCCACACGATCGAGAGCTGGGCGACCAGGCGATCGAGGAAGTGGCGCGCCAGCGCCCAGTCGATGTCGGTGAGGCGGCGGTCGCGATGCTGCGATCCGTCGCCCGCGCCGGCGCCGCCGAGCAGCAGCTCGATCGCGGTCAGCACCAGGTTCAGCTCCGCGCTCAGGAGCATGCGCGTGCCGCCCTCGGGCACGTCGACCAGGCACGAGACCGAGCGCGACGGCACCTGGCCGTGGGCGTTGCCCCAGGTGAGCTGGCTGACGTTGATGACCTCGAGCTCGAGCGGCATGCGCAGCTCGGCCGAGAGCCGGGTCGACGCGGTGCGGCAGAACGTCTCCATCCCGCGCTTGATCCGCCGCTCCTGATCGGCTGTGAACTTCGTCGGGCGCGTGAAGTCGACGGTCCGCATGCGCCGCTGGCGGACGCGGTCGGCGCCCGCGTCGTCGGGCAGTCGGCCCTCCTTCGCGGCCTCGACGAGCGCCGCGATCGCGTCGGGGGAGAGGAGCTGGCCAGTCATGCGGCCACCGGCGTCTTCGGGTAGAGCGCGACCTCGACGTCGCCCGCGGCCCTGCTCGTGACGATCCCGTGCTCCACGTCGACCCGCACGGTGCGGCCCGTCGAGCCGCCGGTCTCGGCGGCGGCGATCGGGATGCGCAGGCGCGCGAGCTCCTCGCGCACGGCCGCGTCGTTGCGCTGGCCGACGTCGAGGCCCCCGCCGCCGAACGAGAACATGCTCGCGCCGCCGACCAGCACCGCGTCCACGCGGCTGCGCCGGGCGCCGAGCCCGACGACCGCGTCGAGCAGCGCCGGCACCGCCGTGTCGGCGAACTTGGCCGGCGCTCCCTCGCGGCCCTCGGCGGCCGGGAGCACGACGTGGGCCAGGCCCGCGACGGACGCCCGGCGGTCGAGCAGGGCGAGCCCGATGCACGAGCCGAGGCCCAGCGAGACGAGCACGTCGCCCGCGCGGCCCGAGAACGCGTGTTCGCCCATGCGCACCATCGTCTCGGCCATCCCTCAGTCGCCCAGCCCGAGCCGCGTCAGCAGTTCCTGGACGCCGCCGTGCGAGGGGACGAGCAGGAAGGACATCGAGCAGTCCTCGCCCTCGACCCGCAGGTCGGAGTCCAGCACCAGCGCGATGTCGTCGGCGGCGGCGCGGCCCGCGAGCACCGTCGCCACGATCGCGGCCAGCATGTCGGTCGCCGACTGCGGCGGCTCCGGCTCCAGCGTAAGGCCGGTCATCGCGCTGAGCGCGTTGACGTAGGACGCGCCGACGATGTTGCCGATCTCGCCGAGCGCGGAGGCCGCCAGCTCGTCGGCGGGATCGACGCCGAGCAGGCCGCACAGCGTCGCGGCGTCGCTCTCGCCGAGCAGCAGCAGCACGGTCGCGGCCATGTCGCCGTGGACCCCGATCACCACGCCGGTCACGACGCGCTCGGCGGGACCGATCGCGTCGACCGCATCGGCGAACGGCAGCGCCTCCGCGGTCGGCACGGAGATGTCCACGGAGCGGCCCAGCATCGACGACAGCGCGGTGCTCGCGGTCCCCGAGCCGATGTTGGCCAGCTCACGGAGGGCGTC
Source organism: Solirubrobacteraceae bacterium (assembly GCA_035489875.1). Classification (GTDB taxonomy): domain Bacteria; phylum Actinomycetota; class Thermoleophilia; order Solirubrobacterales; family Solirubrobacteraceae; genus DASQMT01. Next base: position 3,390 of record DATHJG010000435.1, read on the forward strand.
GAGCTGGAGTTCGGTGAACTGGGTGCTCACGAAGGGTTCCTTTCGGGTCAGGCGGCGAGGGTGGGAGCGGGAACGCGGCGTGCGGCGCCGTCGGCGAGCGCGTCGCAGTCGACGATCAGTGCGATCTGGCCGTCGGCGAGCACGGCGCCGCCGGACAGCGCGGCGCCCTCGCCCACCTCGGCCGGCAGTGGGCGGGTGACCAGCTCGCGCTGGCCGACGAGGCGCGTGACCGACAGGACGAGGCGAGCGTCGCCCGCGCGGACGATCACGCCGTGGTCGGCCTGCGGCGTCGGCACGCGGGCCAGCCGCGTGCCGCCGTCGACGATCGGGAGCACGCCGTCGTCCATCACGAGCATGCGCGCGCCGGCGACCGAGCGGACCGCGTGGTCGGCGAACCGGACGGTCCGCTCGATCCGGTCGATCGGCACCGCGAACGGGCGCCCGTCGACCTCGACGAGCATCGCGGCCATGATCGCCAGCGTCAGCGGCAGGCGGATCTGCGCCGTCGTGCCGGAGCCCAGCTCGGATGCCAGCAGCACCTCGCCGCCGAGCTCCCGCACGGTCGTCCGGACCGCGTCCATGCCGACGCCGCGGCCGGAGATGTCGCTCGTGACGTCGGAGGTGGAGAAGCCGGGATGGAAGAGCAGCTCGACGGCGGCCTTGGCGTCGATCGAATCGACCGCGTCGGCGGCGATCAAGCCGCGCTCGGCGGCCTTGCGCGCGACCCGGGCGGGGTCGATCCCCGCGCCGTCGTCGCGCACGGAGATGACCACGTTGCCGCCGGCGTGCCGGGCGGAGATCTCGAGCATGCCGGTGGCCGGCTTGCCGGCGGCGACCCGCGTCTGCGGCGACTCCAGGCCGTGGTCGAGCGAGTTGCGCACGAGGTGGACGAGCGGGTCGCCGAGCGCGTCCACCACGGTGCGATCGAGCTCGGTCTCCTTGCCGACCAGCTTGAGGTCGACCTGCTTGTCAAGTGTGGTCGAGAGGTCGCGCACGAGCCGCGGGAAGCGCAGGAACACGGCCTCGACGGGGATCATCCGCACCTGCATGACCATCTGCTGCAGGGCGTGCGAGGTGCGCGTCAGGTTCTGCATCGCCTGCGCGAGGCCCGGCACCTCGGCGCGCGCGGCGAGGCTCTCGACCTGGGTGCGGTTGAGCACCAGCTCGCCCACGCAGTGCATCAGCTGGTCCAGGCGCTCGGCGTCCACGCGGACTGTGGCGGCGCCCTTGCTCGCGTGCACGCGGCCCGCGGGCTGCGCAACCGGGTTGGACCCGTCGCGCTCGGGCTCCGGCACCTCGACGGCGGCTTGCACGGCGGAGACGTCGGGCACGGCGCCGGCGAACGCCATCAGGTCCTCCTCGGCCTCCTCGGTCGCGAGCCACGCGTGCACCTCGCGGCCCTCGAACGCCTCGACGTTCTCCTGCGTCGGGGCGGACGAGACCAGCTCGCCCTTCTCCGCCAGCGCGGAGAGCACCATGTAGGCGCGCACCGCGGGCATCTGCACGTCGTCGGCGAGCTGGACGTCGACGCGCACGACGCGGCGGCCCAGCACGGCCTCGACGGGCGGGGCGACGGCGTCGGCCGGCTCACCGGTGCGGTCGGCGGACTGGTCGGGCGTGCGGTCGCGCACCAGCCCGCGCAGCTCCGCGATCAGCGGCTCGGGGACGATCTGCTCGGTCCCGTCGGCCTCGATCGCGTCGACGGCCTCCGACAGCGCGTCCAGGCAGCGCAGCAGGACCGTGACCGCTTCGCGGCCCAGCCCGTCCTTGCGCTGGCGCAGCAGCTCGAACACGTCCTCCATCTCGTGCGTGAGCGCCGCCATGCCGGCGAAGCCCATCGTCGCGCTCATGCCCTTCAGCGAGTGCGCGATGCGAAAGATCTCGTCGACGGTCTCGGGGTCGTCGGGCTGCTCCTCGATCCGGACGACCGAGAGGTTCAGCTCCTGCAGGTGCTCGCGCCCTTCCGCCAGGAACATCGGGAGGTACTCGGAGACGTCCACGGATCAGCCCTTCCGGTAGATGAAGTGGAAGGGGGACGTGAGGTCGAGGCCGCGGGGGTCGGCGACGCGCTCGGACGCGCCCACGACGAGGTAGCCGCCGGGCCGGAGCGCGTCGACGAGGCGCACGTGCAGCGCGTCGCGGACCGCCTCGGTGAAGTAGATGACGGTGTTACGGCACATGATCAGGTCGTAGCGGCCCGGCTGAACGGGCATGCGCAGGAGGTCGCCGACGTCGAAGCGCGTCATGCGCATCAGCTCGGGTTTTGCCTGCCACCCTCCATCATCGACCGAGTCGA
>DATHJG010000436.1:0-3449 GCA_035489875.1 Solirubrobacteraceae bacterium
ATCAGCAGCACGACGGCGAGCGCCAGGCCGATCGCCTCGCCGATCGGGAAACCGCCGGTCGCCGCGCCGTCGACCACCTCGCCGGCCATCGCCACGTCCACGCCCGCCGCCGGCAGCCCGGCGGTCGCGTCCTCCAGCCGCTCGCGCGGCTTGGCGTCGAGCGCGTCGGCCGGCTCGTCGTAGCCGACCACGGCGAACCCCGTGCGGCCGTCCTCCGAGATCTGCAGACCCTCGACCGACACGACGTGCGGCTGGCGCCCGATCGCGTCGAGCGCCCCACGCACGTCGCGCGGCTGCAGCGTGCCGTCGCGGGACGTGAACACGACCGTCGCCTGCGTGCCGGACTGGGCCGGGAAGCGCGCCTCGAGCAGGTCCTGCGCCTTCTGGGACTCGATCCCCGGGACCGTGAAGTCGTCCTCGAACCCGCCGCCGGCGGCGATCGCGCCGGCGAGGACCACGGGAACGGCGAGCAGGACGAGGACGGTGGCGAGGCGGGGACGGCGGGTCGCGAGGGCGGCGACGCGTCGGAGGAGGGAGCTCATGGCTCCGAGAATATCCAACTCAGTATAATTTTCAACTCAGTATGGAATTGGACCGCGTTAGCATTCCAGTCGTGCCCGGCCTGAGGGAGCGCAAGAAGCACGCGACGCGCACCGCGATCCACGACGGCGCCATGCGCCTGTTCGACGCCCGGGGATTCGCGGGGACCACGATCGACCAGATCGCGGAGGCGGCGAACGTGTCGCGCGCGACCGTGTTCAGCTACTACCCGACGAAGGAGGCCATCGTCTTCGGCGAGGCGCCGCAGGCGATCGAGGCGCTGGCCGCGGCGCTGGCCGGGACGCCGGCGGGCAGCGTCGTCCCCGCAGTGCGCGAGTGGCTGCGCCCGCTCACCGGCTGGCTCGAGCCCGACCTCCTGCTCCAGCGGCGCCTGGCGCGCGATGTCCCCGTCGTCGGCGCGCGCCGGCTGCAGATCTTCCGCGACGTCGAGGGGGTCGTCGCCGAAGCGCTCGAGCGGGAGCGCGGCCCCGGCGAGCACCTCGGCGCACGGCTCGCCGCCGCGTCGCTGATGGCCGCGCTCGGCGTCGCCGAGGACGCGGCGGCCGCCCGGATGGAGCAGGACGAGCGCGCGCTCACCGACGCCGAGATCGACGCCTTCCTCGACGCCGCCGTCGCGTTCGCGGAGGCCGGCATGGCGGGCCTCAAGGCCCGCGGCGACTAGGTCGCGGGGGCGGGCTCGCCGCCGGCCGGCGGCGGGGGCTCGTCGGGCGGTGGCAACACCACGGCGCCGTCGTCCGGCGCGTTGCGCAGGCGGTTGTACTCGTGGATGGAGATCTGGATCGCGGCGGCGACCGGGATCGCGAGCAGCGCGCCGAGCACGCCGAACAGCGTGGAGCCGAACAGCACGGACGTGAGCACGACGAACGGGTGGACCTGCACCGCCCTGGCCTGGATCCGCGGCTGGATCACGCTGTTCTCCACCTGCTGGTACACGATCGACCAGATGATCCAGATGATCGTGGACGTGGGGAAGTCGTTGAAGAGCGTGATGACCCCGACGACGATCGCCCCGAGCGTGGCGCCGACGAGCGGGACGAGGTCGAGCAGGAAGATGATCACCGCGAGCGAGCCGGCGTAGGGGACGCCGAGGATCCGCAGCACGATGTAGGCGAGCACGCCGGCGATCAGCGCCTGGCCGAGCGCGCCCGCGACGTAGTTGCCGACCGCGTTCCCGATCCGATCGAACAGGCGGTTGAACCACTCCTCGCGGTCGGGGCCCTGGCGGTGCGCGAACCAGTGCAGCCAGCTGCGGCCCGAGCCGATCATGAACAGGCTCAGCACGAGGATCGTCACGCCGGCGAAGACCGAGTTGACGAGCCCGAGCCCGATGTCGGAGAGGATCCCCGCCGCGTCGCCGACCCGGCCGGGCAGCGTGCTCGCCTGCTTCTGCAGCTCGGCGGTGATGTTGTAGTCCTGCTCCCACTGGCGCAGCGTGTCGTTCCTCTCCACGACGTCCTGCAGGTCGGCGACGTACTGTGGGAGGTTGTTGATCAGGTTGTTGAGCTGCTCGACGATCGGCGGGATCAGCAGCGCGCCGAGGAGGAACGGGATCAGGATCAGCGCGACGTAGACGATCGCGATCGCGAACCCGCGCCGCATGTGGCGCTGGAGGATGTTGACGGGGCCGGAGAGCGCGATCGCGAGGAAGCCGGCGATGAAGATCCACGTCAGCGGCTGGCGCAGCAGGTAGATCAGGTACAGCGTCAGGACGACCGTGAGGACGACCAGCACCACGCGCAGGATCGCGCGCGTCGTGATCACCGGTCCGCGGTCGGGCGCCATCGGGGTCGGGGCAGCGGCCATCGCCGCCCTCTTCTCGGTTGGCCGGCGGGGTCCTGCTAGACGGCGCCGAGCACGTCGTGCCGCAGCGCGGTCACGCCGATCAGCCCGGGGCCTGCGTGGGTGCCGATCACCGGCCCCATCTCCGACACGAACTCGGGCGGGCGCCCGTAGATCGCCTCGCCGTGCCGGGCGAGCTTCTCCGCCTGGTCGGGAGCCCGGATGTGTTGGATGAAGAAGCGGTCGTTGCCGTCCTCGCGCAGGGCGCTGAGGTGGTCGACCATGCGCTGGAACGCGCGGCCCCAGGTGCGGACGCGCTCGACGGGGACGATCTCGGACTCGATCGCGAGGATCGGCTTGATCCGCAGGGTCGAGCCGATCCACGCCTGCGCGCCGCCGATCCGGCCGCCGCGGCGCAGGAACTCGAGCGTGTCGACGGCGAAGAGGATCTTGAGCCCTTCGCGGAGCTGGCGCGCGCGGGCGGCGGCTTCGGCGAGCGTGGCGCCGTCCTGGAGCGCGTTGTGCGCGGCGATCGCCATCAGCCCGTGGCCGGCGCAGACGCTGGCGGAGTCGATCACCTCGATCCGCTCGGGCGCGACCCCGCGCTCGGCAAGCTGGTCGCGCGCCTGCTCGGCTGCCTGGATGGTGCCGGAGATGCCGCGCGAGAGGTGGATCGAGAGGATGTCGGCGCCCTGCTCGATCAGCGGCTCGTAGACGGCGAGGAAGTCGCCGACCGAGGGCTGCGAGGTGGTCGGCAGCTCGCGGGCGGTCCGCAGGTGCTCGTAGAAGCCGTCGAAGTCCGGCAGGTCGGCCTCGCGGTCGTCCCGCGGCGGGTCGCCCCAGCGCACGTACAGCGAGACGGTGTGGAACCCGTGCCGCTCGACGAGCTCGCGCGGCATGTAGTGGGTGGAGTCGATGACGATGGCGACGGGCGACACGGCGTTTGGCACGGCGCGCACCCTACAAGTAACTCCCGGAGCGCAGGCGGGAGGCTGCCCTTCACGGCGGTACGTGCGGCGACACCCTCAGCCGGACGCCGAGCACCGGATCGTTCTCACTCGGTGCTCGACACGGTCGGTGCGATGATCACCGCGGGATGGGAATGACGC
>DATHJG010000437.1:0-5913 GCA_035489875.1 Solirubrobacteraceae bacterium
AGGACTCCAAGCGCCGGCTGGACGGGCGCTCGTCGATCCTCGGCGGCCACCTCGACTTCGGCCAGCCGGGCCGCGGCTGGGACTTCGTCTCGCCCGGGCACGGGGACGTCGACTTCGAGGCCATGATCCGGGCGCTCAACCGGGTCGGCTATGACGGGCCGCTCTCGATCGAGTGGGAGGATTCCGGGATGGACCGGGACTGGGGCGCGCCCGACGCGCTCGCGTTCGTGCGCCGGACCGACTTCGCTCCCTCGTCGGTCGCCTTCGACGCAGCGTTCGCGAAGGAGCGCTGATGTCGGAGGTCGGGTTCGTCACGATGGGCAACGCGGGCGGCGGCGGCGAAGTGAAGCCGATCGGCGTCGGCATGCTCGGCTACGCGTTCATGGGCAAGGCGCACTCCCACGCCTACAAGACGCTCGCCTACATGACCTGGCCCCCGCCGCTGGTGCCGCACCTCGTGGCCATCGCCGGGCGCAACGAGGAGGCCGTCAGCGAGGCGGCGCTCCGCTACGGGTTCGCCGACCACGTGACCGACTGGAAGGCGCTGATCGCGGACGACCGGATCGAGCTCTTCGACAACGCGGGTCCGAACAACCTGCACGCCGAGCCGACGATCGCGGCGGCCGAGGCGGGCAAGCACGTGATCTGCGAGAAGCCGCTCGGGCGCGACGCGGAGGAGTCGTACGAGACGTGGCAGCGCGTCGCGGCGACGGGCGTCAAGCACATGTGCGCGTTCAACTACCGCTTCGTGCCGGCGGTGCGGCTCGCGCGCCAGATCATCGAGTCGGGCGAGCTGGGCGAGATCCAGCACTTCCGCGGCGCCTACCTGCAGGAGTGGGGCACGACCGAGGGTGACATCTGGCGCTTCCAGAAGGACGTCGCCGGCTCCGGCGCGCTCGGCGACCTGGGCGCGCACGTGATCGACCTCGCCCGCTACCTGGTCGGCGAGATCGCCGCGGTCTCCGCGCTCACGGCCACGTTCCAGCCGGGGCGCGACGTCGACGACGCGGTCGAGGCGGCGGTCGCGTTCCAGAGCGGCGCGGTCGGCACGATCGAGGCGTCGCGCTTCTGCCAGGGGCGCAAGAACCACTTCACCTGGGAGATCAACGGCTCGAACGGCTCGCTCGCGTTCGACCTCGAGCGGCTCAACGAGCTCGAGTACTCCGAGGGCAACGCGGGCTTCCGCACCGTGTTGGTGTCCGAGGCCGACCACCCGTTCTGGCAGTACTGGTGGCCGCAGGGGCACATGATCGGCTGGGAGCACTCGTTCGTCCACGAGCTGCACCACCTGCTCACGGCGATCCGCGACGACGGGGACGTGGCGCCGCACGGCGCGACGCTCGAGGACGGCTACCGCGCCGCGGAGGTCTGCGACGCGATGCTCCGCTCCGCCGAGGCGGGCAGCCGGGAGACCGTGGTGTACCGCAGCTGATGCCGACCGTCCTGCTCATCGGCACGCTGGACACGAAGGGCGACGAGCTCGCGTTCGTGCGCGAGCGGCTGCTCGCCGCGGGGGTGGACGTGCTCGTCGCGGACGCGAGCACGCTCGGGCCGCCGAGCGGGCTGCATCCGAACGTGACGAGCGAGGAGCTGGCCGCCGAGGTCGGGGCCGACGTGGACGAGCTGACGGATCGCGGCACGGCGGTCGCGACGATGGCGGATGCCGCGGCGGTGCTCGCGCGGCGCCTGCACGCCGACGGGCGGATCGAGGGCGTGCTCGGCGCCGGCGGGTCGGGCAACACCGCGATCGCGACGGCGGCGATGCGGGCGCTGCCGGTCGGCGTGCCGAAGCTGATGGTGTCGACGATGGCCGCGGGCGACACGCGCGACTACATCGGCGGCTCCGACGTGATGCTGATGGCGTCCGTGACCGACGTCGCGGGGCTGAACTCGATCTCGGCGCGGATCCTGGCGAACGCGGCGGCCGCGATGGCGGGGATGCTCGGCGCTCCGCCGGTGGAGCTGGGCTCGGAACAGCGCCCGCTGATCGGGGCGACGATGTTCGGCGTCACGACGCCATGCGTGACCCGCGCGCGAGAGGGCTTGGAGGCTCGCGGCTACGAGGTGCTCGTGTTCCACGCGACGGGCACCGGCGGGCGGGCGATGGAGGCGCTCGTCGAGGCCGGGTACCTGGCCGGCGTCCTCGACGCGACCACGACCGAGCTGTGCGACGACCTGGTCGGGGGCGTGCTCTCCGCGGGACCGGATCGGCTGGAGGCCGCGGGACGGGTCGGGCTGCCGCAGGTCGTGTCGCTGGGCGCGCTGGACATGGTCAACTTCGGCGCGCGCGACACGGTGCCGCCGCAGTTCGAGGAGCGGAACCTCTACGTGCACAATCCCTCGGTCACGCTGATGCGGACGACCGCGGAGGAGTGCGCGGAGCTGGGGCGGCGCATCGCGGCGAAGCTGAGCGCCGCGAGCGGCCCGGTCGCCCTGTTCGTTCCGCTCGGCGGGGTGTCGATGATCGACGCGCCGGGCCAGCCGTTCTTCGATGCCGCGGCCGACGCGGCGCTGTTCGAGGCGATCCGCTCCGGCGTCGGCTCGAACGTCGAGCTCGTGGAGCTGGACTGCAACGTCAACGACGGCGCGTTCGCCGACGCGATGGTGGAGAAGCTCGACGCGTTCGTGAAGGAGAGCGGATGACGGGCGACGAGGCACGGGCCAAGCTGCGCGCGACGCTGGACGGCGGCGGCGTGATCATCGGCGCGGGCGCGGGGACCGGCCTGTCGGCCAAGTGCGCCGAGGCGGGCGGAACCGACCTGATCATCATCTACAACTCCGGCCGCTACCGGATGGCGGGCCGCGGCTCGCTGGCGGGGTTGATGCCGTACGGCGACGCGAACGCGATCGTGATGGACATGGGCTCCGAGGTGCTCCCGATCGTCCGGGACACGCCCGTGCTGGCCGGCGTCTGCGGCACCGATCCGTTCCGCCTGATGCCCCAGTTCCTGCGCGCGGTGCGCGACGCCGGCTTCGCGGGTGTGCAGAACTTCCCCACCGTCGGGCTGATCGACGGCACGTTCCGGGCCAACCTCGAGGAGACCGGGATGAGCTACGGGCTGGAAGTGGACATGATCCGGTCGGCGTCGTCTCTGGGATTGCTGACCGCGCCGTACGTGTTCGATCCCGAGAGCGCGGTCGCGATGACCGAGGCGGGCGCCGACGTGCTCGTGCCGCACATGGGGCTGACGACGAAGGGCACGATCGGCGCCGTGACCGCGAAGACGTTGGACGACTGCGTCGTCGAGATCCAGGCGATGCGCGACGCGGCGGTGCGGGTGCGGGCCGATGTGATCGTGCTCTGCCACGGCGGGCCGCTCGCGGAGCCGGAGGACGCGCAGTACGTGCTGGACCGGACCGAGGGCGTCGTCGGCTTCTTCGGCGCGTCGTCGATGGAGCGCCTGCCCACCGAGGTCGCGATGACCGAGAACATGCGCCGCTTCAAGGCGCTCGCCCACGCCTGAGGAGGATCCTGCGCATGCCATCGAAGCTGATCGACCCGGCCGAGCTGCCGACGTACTCGTTCGACTGGGGCGTCATCAAGCCGCTCGTGTCGGAGGACAACGTGTCCGAGCCGGACGTGTCGCTGATGCACGTCGTCCTCCTGCCCGGGCAGGGCCACGAACGCCACAACCACCCCGACTCCGACGAGGTCTTGTACGTGCTGGCGGGCGCGGGCGACCAGATGGTCGACGACGGCGAGCCGTTCGCGGTGCGGCCGGGCCAGGCGATCTGGATCCCGAAGGGTGCGTTCCACTCGACGGTCAACACCGGCTGGGAGCCGATGGTCCTGCTCGCTGTCTACGCGCCCGCCGGGGCCGAGCAGGTGCTGAAGACGCTCCCGGACTACCGCGAAGTGCCGGCGGGCGCCGCGCCGCCTTTGGTGCGGTCGTAGTCCGGGGGGCGCGCTTGCAGCCGCGGCCGGACGCACTCGCCGGCGCGCCTTCCTGTGCCTCGAAGCGGAAGTCGAGGGGATGAGTCGGTGGTCGGCCCATCGTTTGGGACTTCTCGGTTAGATTGGCTGGGTGCTGAGCCGCGTGCGTTGTGGGGGGCTGGTGATCGGTGCGATGCTGTTCGTCGCGCCCTCAGCCGTGGCGCAGCGGGCTGCGATGACGCAGCAGGTCTTTGACGAACACGGTCTGCCGGTGCTGGTGGCCAATCCGGTGCCGGACGGCGGCCGAGGGCGGGTCGTTGCGTGGCGGATGTGCCCGCCGGGAGCAGCCTGTCAGCCCGTTGATGTCGACGGCGCCGACGACCGCAGCATCGAACCCGGCGACGTTCCCGCCGGAACGAGTTTCGACGTCGATGTCGTGGCCGAAAGCGGCGAGAAGACGACGGCTCGCAGCACGCCATGGCTGGGTCGCGTCAGCGCCACAAGCGTTCCCACCGTGACCGGTGCGCTGAGGGTCGGGCGGCTCGTCCGTCCGGTGCGCGCGAGCTGGTCGGGCGGCTGGGAAGCGGATCGCGACCTGCTGCGCATCGAGGCGTGCGCCAGCGCGACCGGGCGGCGATGCGAGACGCTCAGCGCACAGGGTGAGGATCCACCCACGTGCCCCGGTGGCGCCGCGGTACTCGGGCGACGCTACACCGGCTGGTGGGTCCGCGCGGTCGACCGTCGCATCGCGGCGGATGCCGCCTTCGCCGGGGTCGGGTATGACCTGCCGCGCGACATCCCGCTCGCGCGGCCCTCGCAGACGACGGTGCGCTCCGAGCTCGTTGGCCCCGTGCTGCCCGCTCGGCACGGGTTCGTCGAATGCGCCAAGCCGCAGGAACGGCGCGATCAGACTGCCGGCGCAGACGCGCCTCGCCGGCACCAAGGCCGACGTCCGCGTGATCGTAAACGGCCGCCACAGAGCGCACCGAACCGTCCGACTGCACTGACCACGCGCGGCTCGCGCTCCGCGAGCGCCATCAGGCCTACGTAGCGTTTGGCTGCTCGCCGCGGCGCCGCTGACCGTCTGCATCGGTGGCTGGTCCATGATCGAAGATCTCGTAGCGGCGCTTGGAGTGCTTGGCTGCATACATCGCGACGTCGGCTGCGTGCAGGAGCGTTGCAGTATCGATCTCGGTGTCCTCGGGACTGAGAAGCGCGATGCCGATGCTCGTCCGCGTGGGGATGTCGCAGGTACCGAGTGCGACGGGAGCGCTGAGGACGTCGATGATCCGCTCGGTGACGCGGATGGCGCCGGCCTTCCCGTCGATGCCGTCGAGCAGGACGGCGAACTCGTCGCCGCCGAAGCGTGCGGTCGTGTCGGGGGCGCGCACGGACGCGTCGAGCCGCCGCGCCACCTCGGTCAGAAGCTCGTCTCCGGCGGCGTGGCCGAGGCTGTCGTTGACCGTCTTGAAGTCGTCCAGGTCGAGAAACAGCACGGCGAGCGTGTCGCCGCCGCGGCGGGTGCGGGCGATGGCCTGGTCGACACGTGTTCGGAACAGCGCGCGGTTCGGGAGCCCGGTCAGGTCATCGTGTGAGGCCCGGTGGGCGAGCAGGCGTCCTGTGGCCTCGTGCAGGCGGACGAGCCCGGCCATGCGCGTCAGCACGAGCGCGAACACCGCAATCGACGCGCTGCTGATCACGGTGACGTCCAGCGGCTGGTGAAGCAGGGTGCGCACCAGCGCGACGCCGGGCGCGAGCATGGACGCGACGGCGAGCATCGCAAGGCGCCCCCAGGTGAGCCGCGGATCGACGGCGGGCGCCGGGGCTGAGAGCCCGCGCATCGAGCCGTGCAGCGCCGCCGCTCCGAGCATTGCGTAGGACAGCAGCCACCCGCCGTCCAACGCTCCGCCGACCTCGTAGCTGCCGTTGAGGCGCAGTGCGCCGTGAACGGCGTCAGTCGCGAACAAGGCGACGACGCCGCCGAGCAGCAGCGTCCATGCCGGGCCGCGACCGCCACGGCCGACCGCCAGGCGCAGGGT
>DATHJG010000438.1:0-5905 GCA_035489875.1 Solirubrobacteraceae bacterium
CAGGGGACCCGTGCGATGTACGACGTCTCGGTCGGCGAGGTCGAGGCGCTGCGCGCCTACGTTGCCGAGCAGGCCGGACCGGAGGATGCCGAAGCCGCAGAGCGGCTGCTCGGCCAGCTGGCCGCGCTCGCGCAGCACCGCGACGGCAGCGGCCCCGCCGAGCGGCTGAGGTTCACGCCCGTGCCGGCCGCTCGGACGCTCGCCGCGCGCGCGATGGAGGCGCTGCGGAGCGAGGGCGAGGTGCAGATGGGCAGCCGCCGCTGGCGGGCTCAGCGCTCGAGGCCGTCGAGGGCGTCGAAGAGGAGATTTGCGCCCGGCAGGTCACCCGGCGACGGCGCCTCGTAGCTCCAGCGCACGACCGCGTCGGGCCCGATCAGCACGAGCGCGCGCTGCGGGAAGCCGCCCGGATGCAGCACGCCGAACGCGCGGCACGTCGCGCCCTTGGGCTCGAAGTCGGAGAGCTGCTCGATCGCGACCCCGAGCTGCTGCTTGAACGCCTGTTGCGACCAGACCGCGTCGCAGGAGACGCCGTAGAGGGTCGCGCCGCGCTCGGCGAAGTCGCCGAGCAGCTCGTTGTACACACCGAGCTGGTCGGTGCAGACCGGCGAGAACGCGAACGGGTAGAAGACGAACGCGGTGATCTTCCCCTCGAGGTCCGCCCGCGTGAACGGCTCACCGGGCGTGGCGAGCGTGAAGTCTGGCGCAGGCTGGCCCGCCTGGACGACCGCCACCGCGGTTGCCTACCGGCGCAGCCCGAGCTCGCGGATAAGCGAGCGGTACCCGTCCAGGTTCTTCTTCTGGAGGTAGTTCAGGAAGCGGCGGCGACGACCGACGAGCATCAGCAGGCCGCGGCGCGAGTGATGGTCGTGCTTGTGCTCGCGCAGGTGCTCGGTCAGGTGGTTGATGCGCGAGGTGAGCAGCGCGATCTGGACCTCGGTGGCCCCGGTGTCGCGCTCGTCCTTCCCGAACTTGGCCGTGAGCTCGGCCTTCTCGTCAGCGGTAATCGTCATGTGCGCCGTGGCAGGGTAGCAGGACCAGGGCCCGCTCAGGCCGCGATCCGGCGCGTGTCCTCGACGTCGCGCCGCATCTGCTCGACCAGCTCCTCGACCGAGTCGAAGCGCAGCTCGCCGCGCAGGCGCGAGAGGAACGCCAGCCGCAGCTCGCGCTCGTAGAGGTCGCCGTCGAAGCCGATCAGGAACGCCTCCACGAGCAGCCCGCGGCCCGTGACGAACGTGGGCCGGACGCCGACGTTGGTCGCGGCCGGCCACCAGCGCCACTCGCCGTCCAGCTCGACCGCCGCGCGGCAGGCGTAGACGCCGTAGCCGGGATAGACGAGCGCGGGGTCGGGCACGAGGTTGGCGGTCGGGAAGCCGAGCGTGCGCCCGCGCTTGTCGCCGTGCGCGACCGTGCCGCGCAGCTGGAACGGCGAGCCGAGGCACGCGGCGGCGCGCTCGACCTCCCCGGCCGCGATCAGCTCGCGGATGTGGCTGGAGGAGATCGCCTCGCCGTCGCCCTGCACCAGGTCGACCACGCGCGTCTCGAACGCGTCCTGCCCGCACAGCAGCGCGACGTTCCCCTGCGCACGGTGGCCGAAGCGGAAGTTCTCCCCCACGCTGACCGTGGTCGCCCCGAGCCGCCGCACGAGCACGTCGTCGATGAACGCCTGGGGCGACTGGCTCGCGAACGCGCCGTCGAACGGGATCACGACGAGCTCGCGCACGCCCAGCCCGGCGATCAGGTCGATCTTCGCCGCCAGCGACGTGATCAGCTTCGGCGCCTTCTCCGGCGCGACGACCGTGCGCGGGTGCGGCTCGAACGTGAGCACGGTATCGGCGCCGCGCATCACCTCGCGGTGACCGAGGTGCACGCCGTCGAACTCGCCGACCGCGACGTGGCGCGGCCGGGGCTCGGCATCCGGGAGCCAGGTGACGTCCATCAGCCGCGGAAGCCTACGATGGGCTTGAGCGTGCCGTCCGCACGTGGCTCGGCGAGGGCGATCAGCCCGTCGCCGTCGACGAGCCGGACGGTGTCGTTGGCATGGCCCGAGCGTAGCGATGACGAGGCCTCCGGCCGAGGCAGAATCGCCACGCCGTGGCCGGCGCGGCGGGCGTCATCGCCCTCCAGCTCGACCGCGGGCAGGAAGTCGAGCGCGTCGGCGAGCGGGACGAAGCGCCCCGCGTCGGCGACGTCGAACGGCCCGATCCGGGTGCGCCGCAGCTCCAGGCAGAACGCGTCACCGAGGTCGGCGATCAGCGAGCGCACGTACGTGCCCGAGCCGCACTCGATCGCGAAGCCCGCGCGCTCGCCGTCGCGCCACAGCAGCTCGAACGACTGCACGTCGACCTCGCGCTCGGGCACGTCGATGGTCTCGCCCGCGCGCGCGAGCGCGTACGCGCGCCGGCCTCCGATGCGCACCGCCGAGTACGCCGGCGGCCGCTGCCGGATCCGGCCGGTCGGGAGCACGAGCGGCTCCGCCGGCGCGCGGCCGGGCGCGATCTCGCCGTCGACGTCGCCCGTGCTCGACGTCCACCCCAGCCGCGCCACCGTCTCGTAGCGCTTGGGCAGCGCCATCAGGTACCGCTGCGCGCGCGTCGCGCGGCCGACCAGCACGAGCAGCAGCCCGGTCGCGAACGGGTCCAGCGTCCCCGCGTGGCCGACCTTCGTCTTCGCGGTCAGCTTCCGCCGCTCCGCGGCGACCACGTCGTGCGACGTGACGCCGGCGGGCTTGTCGACCAGCAGGACGCCGTCGGGGGTCAAAGCTGGCGGGCGAGCTGGGCCCGCAGGAACGTCACCAACTCGTCGAACTCCATGTCGGTCGAGAACCCGGCGGCGCGGCGGTGCCCCCCGCCGCCGAGCGCCCGCGCGATCGCGGACACGTCGACGCGGTCGTCGGTCGCGCGCAGCGAGACCTTGCGGCGCGTCGCGGCGGTCGGCGAGCGAAGCGGTGACGAGCCCTCCGGGCGAGGCAGTAGCTCGCGCACCAGCCCGGCGACCGCGGTCCCCTCGACCGCCCGCAGGTGGTCGACGACCCCCTCGGAGTAGCTCTCGTCCGCGCCGGTCACGGCGTAGTCCTCGCGCGTGAGCTGCGTGACGGTCAGCAGCCCGCCGTCGAAGCGCTCCACCGCCGAGAGGCCGCGCGCGAGCAGCTCGAGCTTGCCCTGCGGGACGCCCTCGTACAGGCGCCGGTAGATCGCGTGCACGTCGATCCCGGCGCCGATCAGCGCCGCCGCCATCTCGTGCGCGCGCGAGCCCGTGTTCTCGTACATGAACCGGCCGGTGTCGGTGACCAGCCCGACGTAGAGCGCCTCGGCGATCGGCTGCGTCAGCTCCACGCCGAGCCCGCGCATCAGGTCCCAGATCAGCTCGGCCGTGCACGACGCCTCCGGCACCACGTGGTCGACGGTCCCGAAGCGCGTGTTGTCGTGGTGGTGGTCGATGTTGAGGATCCGCGCGGCCTGCTTGAGCGCCTCGGCCGGGTTGCGGTCGATGTTGCCGCAGTCGAGGAAGACGACCGTCCGCTCCTCGACGTCGTCGGGCACGGACGTGACGAGCTGCGGCAGCTCGATGAAGCGGTACTCGTACGGCAGCGGGAACTCGTCGGCGGCCATGAACGAGACGGCGTCCTTGCCCATCGCGCCGAGCACCTGCTGCATCGCGGCGAGCGAGCCGAGCGCGTCGCCGTCGGGGTGCTCGTGCGTGGTGAGGACGAACCGCTCGCCGTCG
Source organism: Solirubrobacteraceae bacterium (assembly GCA_035489875.1). Taxonomy (GTDB): domain Bacteria; phylum Actinomycetota; class Thermoleophilia; order Solirubrobacterales; family Solirubrobacteraceae; genus DASQMT01. The sequence continues at coordinate 3,724 of DATHJG010000438.1, forward strand.
CGCAGCTCGTCGAGCACCAGCTTGCGCGAGGACGCCACGCCGTTCTGGGTGCTCACTTCCCGGCCTCCCGGTCGATCAGCTCGCCGATCCGCATGCCGCGCTCCGACGTGTCGTCGTAGACGAACTCGAGCGCCGGCGTGTGCTTGAGCCGGAGCTCGCTCGCCACGGCGCGCTGCAGGATCCCGTGGGCGGAGCGCAGGCCCTGCATCGAACGCTTGCGAGCGCCCGCGTTTCCGAGGACGGACACGAAGACGCGGGCGCGTCGCAGGTCGGGATCGGTCTCGACGGCGGTCACGGTGACGAATCCAATCCGTGGATCCTTGACTTTGAGGGATATCGCGTCGGACAGGACTTCGCGGACTGCCTCGTCCACCCGGCGCATGCGATCGCCGGTCACCCTATCGCGTCCAGGTCGCTCCACGAGGCCAGCCGTCGCTCGACCCGGACGCCCTGCGGGAAGCGGGCGTCGAGCGCGCGCTCGATCGCGTCCGCGGCCTCGTCGCAGCGCCCGACCGAGCCGCCCGTCAGGGCGACCGCGAGCGTCGCCCGCTGCCACGAGTCCTGGTGCCCGACCTCGGCAACCGAGGCGCCCATCCGCTGACGCAGATGCGCCTTGATGCTGTTGAGCTCTGCCCGCTTGGCCTTCAAGGAACCGCTGTCCGGGAAGAAGAGATGGACCTGCATGAGCACCACGTACGACCGTTCCTGCGACACGGGCCGACGCGACTACGAGAGCGTGCGCTCGACCTGCCGCGTGTCGTAGACCTCGATCACGTCGCCCTCCTTGACGTCGGCGTAGTTGCGCAGCACGATGCCGCACTCGAAGCCGGCCGCGACCTCGCGGACGTCGTCCTGGAGGCGCCGCAGCGACTCGATCTCGCCTTCGTAGACGATCGTGCCGTCGCGCACCAGGCGCGCCTTCGCGCCGCGCGTGACCTTTCCGTCCGTGACGTAGCAGCCGGCGATCGTGCCGACCTTGGACGCGCGGAAGATCGCGCGCACCTCGACCGTGCCGACGGTCTCCTCGATCTCCTCGGGCGCGAGCATGCCCTGCATGGCGTCGCGCAGCTCGTCGATCGCGCGGTAGATCACCGAGTAGGTCCGGATCTCCACGCCCTCGCGGTCGGCGACCTGGGCCGCCTCGCCCACCGGGCGGACGTTGAAGCCGAGCACGACCGCGTCGGACGCCGCCGCCAGCATGATGTCGGACTCGGTGATGCCGCCGACGCCGGCGAGCACGACCTGGACCTGCACCTCGGACTGCGGCAGCTTCGCGATCTCGTCCTCGAACGCCTCCAGCGAGCCGGACACGTCGGCCTTGAGCACGAGGTTGAGGTCCTGCAGCTCGCCGCCGCGCGCGTCGTCGAAGATCGTCTCCAGCGAGCGCTTCTTGCCGGAGCGGCGCGCCTGCGCCTCGCTCTTGAGGCGGAAGCCGCGCTCGCCGGCGAGCTGCCGCGCCTTGCGGTCGTTCTCGACCACGCGGACGTACTCGCCCGCCTCCGGCACGGTGTCGAAGCCGAGCACCTCGACCGGCTCGGACGGCCTGGCCTCCTTGACCTTGCGGCCCTTGTAGTCGTGCAGCGCGCGCACGCGGCCCCAGTGGGCGCCCGCGACGAGCGCGGCGCCGACCTTGAGCGTGCCGCGGTTGACGAGCACGGTCACGACCGCGCCGCGGCCCGGGTCGAGCTTGGACTCGATCACCACGCCCGACGCCTCGGCGTCCGGGTTGGCCTTCAGCTCCTCGACCTCGGCCAGCAGGAGGATCGACTCCAGCAGGTCGTCGAGGTTGGTCTTCGCCTTGGCCGAGACGTCGACGAACATCGTCTCGCCGCCCCACTCCTCCGGCTGGAGGCCGAGCTGGGTCATCTCGGTGCGCACGCGGTCGGGCTGGGCGCCCTCCTTGTCGATCTTGTTGACCGCGACGAGGATCGGCACCTCGGCCGCCTTGGCGTGGTCGACCGCCTCCCGGGTCTGCGGCTTCACGCCGTCGTCGGCGGCCACGACGATCACGGCGATGTCGGTGACCTGGGCGCCGCGGGCGCGCATGGCGGTGAACGCCTCGTGGCCCGGGGTGTCGAGGAACGTGATCGTCTTGTCGCCGTGGTGGACCTGGTAGGCGCCGATGTGCTGCGTGATGCCGCCGGCCTCGCCGGCCGCCACCTCGGTCTCGCGGATCGCGTCG
>DATHJG010000439.1:0-10830 GCA_035489875.1 Solirubrobacteraceae bacterium
TTGCGTGAAGGCGCTGGGCGCGTACCACACGAACTGGGCGTTCGTCCCGGCCTACATGGACGGCGCGCGTCCGTACGGAACCTGGATCGCGCGCACGCTGCTCACGACCTCCCCATGGGGGCAGGACGGCAACTTCGGTTACGACTTCGGCGCGGCCGTGGTGAACACCAACGGCGGCCAGACGCTGACCGGCACGGTGGGCAGCCGCGGCATCGCCTTCGACCAGCCTGCGGAGCAGCACTATCTGTCGCACGGCTATCCCGCCGCGCCACCGTTCACCGGCGGCCGGATGCAGATCTGCGAGTCCGACCTCGGCACCCGCGACACGTCGACCGACCCGCCGGCGATGGGGATCGGCTGCGACATGACCGCGGGCTCCTCGGGCGGCGGCTGGGTCGTCGGCAACGACGTGGTGTCGGTCAACTCGTACGGCTACTTCACGCAGCCGAACGTGATGCACGGGCCGTACCAGGGAGCGGTCGCGCAGCAGCTGTATGCGAGCGCGGCCGGGAGCTAGTGGTTCCTGTCGGATTCGTTCAAGACGGCGCCGCGTGCTTGGCCGATCCTGGGCGGCATGACTATGCGACAGATGGAAGCTCGGCTGCTGGACGGTGTCCGCGGGCGCGTCGTGCTGCCGGAGGACGCCGGCTGGGACGAGGCGCGGCGGTCCTGGAACCTCTCCGTCGACCAGCGCCCCGCCGCGGTCGTGGAGGTGGCCGGCGCCGAGGACGTGCAGGCCGTGCTGCGCTCCGGCCTGCGCGTGGCTCCGCAGGCCACCGGCCACGGGTCGGAGTCCCTGCCGGACCTCGAGGGCGCGGTGCTGCTGAAGACCTCGCGCCTGCGCGACGTGACGGTCGACGGCGGCGTCGTGCGCGCCGGGGCGGGCGCGCTCGCGGGCGACGTCGCCGCGGCGGCCGGCGAGCACGGGCTCGCTCCCGTGCTGGGCCTGGCGCCGAGCGTCGGTGTCGCGGGGCTCGCGCTCGGCGGCGGGACCGGCTGGTTGAGCCGTGCGTATGGGCTGACCTGCAACAGCGTGCGTGCGTTCGAGGTCGTGCTCGCCTCGGGCGAGCGCTTGCGCATCGACGCCGATCGCGAGCCCGAGCTGTTCTGGGCGCTGCGCGGCGGCGGGGGGCGCTTCGCGGTCGTCACCGCGCTCGAGCTCGAGGCGCATCCCGTCCCGGAGGCGTCCGCCGGCATGCTCGCGTGGCCGGCGGAGCGCGCGGCCGAGGTGCTCGAGCAGTTCCGGCGCTGGACGTGGGACGTGCCCGAGGCGCTCGGCGCGGTCTTCCGCTACCTCTCGCTGCCCGACCTCGACGGCGTGCCCGCGCCGCTGCGCGGCCGCCGCATCGTGGCGGTGATCGCGGCGCACCTGGGCACGGACGCCGACGGCCGGCGGCTGATCGGGCCGTTGCGCGAGGGCACGCTGGTGGACACGTTCGGCCCGGTCGGCGCCGCCGACCTCGTGCGCGTCGCGGGCGATCCCGAGCAGCCCATCCCCACGCGCGGCGACGGCTTCCTCGTGCACGAGCTCGACGTGGACGCGATCGCCGGGCTGATCGACGACATCGACCCTCTCGGCGTGCTCGAGCTGCGCCTGCTCGGCGGCGCGCTCGCGCGCGCGCCGCGCGGCCACGGCGCGCTGGCGAAGCTCGACGGCGCGTTCGCGGTGTTCGCCGGCGGCGCGGCCGTGGATGCCTCCGCGACGGCCGCGATCGCCGAGCGGCTGGAAGAGCTGCGCGAACGGCTGGCGCCGTGGACGGCGCCGCAGGCGCTGCTGAACTCGTCCGGCGGCGGCATCGACCCCGCGCGGGCCTTCGACGCCGCCACGTGGGAGCGGCTGTGCGCCGTGCGTGACGCGTTCGACCCCGACCGGCGGCTGGTCTCGGCCTACGCTTGAGTCTGTGAGCGCCTACGTCGAGATCGCTCCGCCGCCGGCGCTGCGGCCGTTCGTGGAGTGCCTGTGGGTCCACCGGATCGACGGCCCGCCGCCCGAAGAGGGGCGGCGGCTGCTCCCGAGCGGGCGGGTCGACTTCGTCTGGGTCGGCGGGTTCGGCGTGCGGGTCTCCGGCCCGCAGTCGCGCTACTCGCGCCCGCTGGACCTGCCGCGGATGCTCGCCTTCGGCGCGCGCTTCTACCCCGGCGCGGCGCCGTATCTTCTGCACACGCCGGCCACGGAGCTGGTCGACCGCCACGTCGCGCTCGACGCGATCGACCCGCAGCTCGCCGGGCGCCTCGACGACCGCCTCGGCGACGCGCGCGACGCCGGCGAGGCGCTGGCCGCGTTCGGCGCGGAGCTCGAGCGGCGCCTGCGCACCGTCGCGCCGCCGCCGCCGGCCGTGCGCGAGGCCGTGCGCATGCTCGACGACGGCACTGCGACGGTCGCCGAGACGGCCGCGCGGACGTTCGTCAGCGAGCGCGCGCTGCAGCGGCGCTTCGCCGACGACGTCGGCTACGGGCCGAAGGTGCTCCAGCGGGTGCTGCGGTTCCAGCGCTTCATGCGCGAGCTCGCGGCGCCGCGGGTCGAGCTCGCACGCGCCGGTCTGATCGCGGGCTATGCCGACCAGTCACATCTCTCACGCGAGACGCGCCGCCTCGCCGGGCTGAGCCCGCGCCAGCTGACGTACTGGCAGCACTAGCACGGCCGGATCCCACCGGAAGTCGGCACCGCGGTCAACACCGGTACCCTCGTCGGCATGTCCGACCTCCAGCCGCGACGGCGCGGCAACGTCTCGCGCCGGCACCGCCAAGGGCGCGCCTACACGCTCGTCAAGGTCACCACGGGCCTGCTGATCCTGACGATCGTGCTGTTCGTCCTCGCGCTGCTCGGCGTCGTCAGCGGCGCGCTCGCCGTGCTCGCCGGTGCGCTGACCGTCGGCTCCGGCATGGCGCTGCGGCGCACGCTCAAGACCTGAGCGGGCAGCCGCACCCGCTCAGCCCCGCCTGGCGCGGCGCGGCAGCAGACGCTCGGTGACCTCGGCCGTGTCCGGCGCATCGGCCGCGCGCAGGAGGACCGCGGGCGGCGGCGGCTCGTCGGCGAGTCCGAGCTCTTCTGCCGTGAGCCGGGCGAGGCGCTCGCAGCAGCGCAGGTGGAAGCGCACCTGCTGACGGCGCCCGAAGAGGCGGAAGCCGAGGCGGAGCCACCCCGGGGCGTCCTCGGACGCGCGCGAATGCGCATGCAGGCGGAACTCCACCGCGCCGTCGTCGCCCCACTTGTAGAGCTCGTAGTCCATCCGGCCCGCCTCGGCGTGCCCGCGCAGCGTGGCGTACTCGAAGCCGAACACGCGCGCGGGGCGGCCGTCCACGACCCGCTCCTCGTCCCAGACCTGCGTGACGCGCACGCCGACGCGGGCGTGGACGATCTTGCACAGGCGGAGCTCGAGCAGGATGTCGCGGCCGTGCAGCGGCGCGCCGGGTTCCCAGATGGCGCGCACGATCGCCGGGTCGGCCATCCGGTAGTCCTCCATGAGCCTCCGTGCGATCTGCCACGGGCCGCCGGGCCCGGGGTCGCCCGGGGCCTCTCCCGGCAGCCGCTGGCTCAACGCGTCGACGTGCCACCCACGGTCGGGCGTGTACGCCTCGAGCGGGCGCGGCTCGAAGTTCAGCGGGGCGTCGCGCAGCGCGGCCAGCGCGCGCTCAGCTCGCATCGACCCGGTCGACGCGCCGGGTGCGGATCTCGATCCCGCCGGTCAGGCGACCGCCGGCCAGCTCGGCCACCCGTTCGAGCACCGAGGTCCACATGTGCAGCTGGACCTCCTTGCTCATGCGCAAGTGGTGATAGAGCAGGTTCGAGAGCTGGTCGCCCGCACGCGCCCAGGACTCGATCCGGAACTCGAGCAGCTCGCCGCGCTGGGCCGCGAAGCGGATCTGGCCCGCCTCGAGGTGGCCTTCGAGCGTGACGAAGCGGAACGAGCTCGGCGTGCGCTCGATCACGCGCACCGGCCCGTCCCACGGTCCCGGCATGCGCACGACGTACTCGTCGCCGACGGCCATCGCTCCCTCCCGGCCGAGCACCTTCGCGAAGCTCGCGAACTCGCTCGGCGCGACCCCGTCCAGATCCGCGGTGATGCGCGCGACCAGCTCCTCCGGCCCCAGGCGCGCCTGGCGTATCCGTGCCCGGTAGACACGATGGAAGAGCGGCCCGACGCCGGCCGCGACGTGCTGGATCTCGGTGCGTCGCGCATCGTCGGGGAGGTCGGGCGGGCCGTCGGCCGGCAGCTCGCCCCGCACCTCGGTCCGGTGCAGCGGGGTGGTTCGCCACAGGTAGCGCCACGACGTGAGCACGATGCCCACCGGCCAGTGGGCGGCGGTGCGAAGCCGCCGGGGCAAGGGAGGACGACGGGGCATCCCGCGGGTGCTACCCGAGTTGCCGCTCGAGCGTGCGCAGATGGGTACGCGCGGGTAGCCGTTCACCCATGCTGACCAAGGCCCTTCATGGAGCCGGGCTGCGCAGCTGGCACCTCCACCTGGCGTCGCTGGCGAGCATCGGCCTGTGCATCACGCTGTGGATCCGCGCGAAGACCGTCGACCAGGACGAGCGCGGCAACGCCGAGCGCCGCGCGCTCTTCGTCGGGCTCTGGCCGCCGATGTTCTGGCTCATCGGCGACTCGCTCCAAGACCGCGAATGATGCAGCGCTAGCGCGCCCCGGCGCGCGCGATCGCCTCCGCGGCCAGCGCGCACCCCGCGCCCAGCGCGTCGGCGGGCGCGGCGCCGGCCAGGCGCGCGGCGAGCAGTCCCGCGGCGAAGGCGTCGCCGGCCCCCGTCGTGTCGGCGACCTGGACGTCGACCGCAGGGGCGCGCACCTGCACGCTGCCGTCGGTCCAGAGCGCGCCCTGGGCGCCGAGCTTGACGACGACCTCGCGCGCATGCGCCGTGAGCGCGCGTGCGGCCGCCTTGGGGTCGGGCACCCCGGTCAGCGCCCCCGCCTCGTCGCGGTTGGGCAGGAGCAGGTCGGCGCCGTGGATCCATTCGAGGAACGCCGCTGCGCCGGCGCGCGCGAGCGGCGCCGCGCTCGACGGGTCGACGGAGACGGTGAGCCCGCGCGCGCCCGCGTCCGCCAGCATCGCGCGCGCGGCGGGCCGCGAGCCCGGATGCAGCAGCGCGTAGCCCGCCAGGTGCAGGTGGGTCGCGTCCTCCGGCAGCGGCGCGGCCTCGAGCCCGGCGTTGGCGCCGGCGTCGGGGAGCATCGACCGCTCGCCGCCGGGCGCGACCAGGACGACGCACGTGCCGGTGTGGCGGGCCGGGTCGGTCGCGAGGCGCGCGTCGACGCCCTCGGCGCGCAGTCCCTCCGCGATCTCGCGGCCCGGCGCGTCGTCGCCGACCCGGCCGATCAGCGTCACCGCGACGCCCGCGCGCGCGAGCCACGCAGCGACGTTGGCCCCGGCGCCGCCGCCGCGCTGGACGATGCGGGCGGAGGTGTCGCTGCCGTGCGCGACCGGGCCGGACAGCGCGGCGACGACATCCGTCATCACGTCGCCGACGACGACGACCCGACCGCCGCTCATGACTCGTCGGACGCCGCGGCTGCGCGCGCGATCCGCGCGGCCAGCCCGGCGTTGCGGCGGACGAGCGCGACGTTCGCCTCGAGCGTCGCGCCGCCCGTCTCGCGGTGGAAGCGGTCGAGCAGGAACGGGGTCGTCGCGCCGCCGCGGACGCCCTCGGCCCGCGCCGCCGCGAGCGCGCCCGCGAGCACGCGGTCGTGCAGCTCCGGATCGACCTGCTGGTCGGACGGGAGCGGGTTGGCGACCACGATCGCGCGATCCCCCAGCCCGAGCGCCGCCTGCAAGCGCATCACGCGCGCAACGTCCTCCGGGGTGTCGACCCGCCACGGCACGGGGAAGCCGGAGTCCGACAGGTAGAACCCCGGAAAGCGGTCGGTCCCGTAGCCGAGCACGCACACGTTCAACGTCTCCAGCCGCTCGAGCGTCGCCCGCACGTCGAGGATCGACTTCACGCCCGCGCACACGATCGTCACCCCGGTCCCGGCCAATGTCATGAGGTCGGCCGACTCGTCCCAGCTCTCGCGCGCCTCGCGATGCACGCCGCCCAGGCCGCCGGTCGCGAACACGCGAATGCCCGCCCGCGCGGCGAGGTGCGACGTCGACGCGACGGTCGTGGCCGCCGACCCGCCGCTCGCCAGCACGGGCGCGAGGTCGCGCACGCCCGCCTTGCCGAACGCGCCACCGAGCGCCAGATCCTCCAGGGCGGCGTCGTCCAGGCCCACGCGCGGCTCGCCGGCCACGACGGCGATCGTGGCCGGCACGGCGCCCTCGGACCGCACGACCGCCTCGAGCTCGCGCGCCACCTCGAGGTTGCGCCCACGCGGCAGCCCGTGGGCGATCAGCGTGCTCTCGAGCGCCACCACCGGCGTGCCGGACGCCAGCGCCGCGGCGATTTCCGGCTCGATCCGCAGTACGGAGCTCATCGCCCGGGGCATCCTACGATGCCCGAGCAGGGACGCTGGACGCCGTTCATCCGTCTAGTCCGCCGTTGAGCCGCCGGCGCACAGGCACTAGGCTGGGCGGCGTTGGGCGCGCCTTCAGTCGACGAAGTCCCGTCAGGGCAGAGGACACGCCGGCGGGACACCTTCCTCATCGCCGGACAATCCGTCCTGCTCGCAGCCGCCCTGGTCGGCGCGGTCCTCGGCACCGGGACGGCCGACTGGGAACCGGCGAGCCTGTTCGTCTCGCTGCTCGCGCTCGCGCTCGTCGGGCAGTTCCTCTCGCTCCGGACCGGCACGGTCCAGATCGGCCCGGCGTTCATCGCGACCGCGCTCGCGATGGCGCTGCTCGGCCCGGCGCCGGCCGCCGTGATCGCGGTCGCGGCCGTGCTCGCGTGGTCGGTGAAGGCGCGCACGCCGCGCACGCTCGTGTTCAACAACGTCGTCGCGCTCACGACGTACCCGGTGGCCGGCGCGCTGGTGTTCGAGGCGCTGGGCGACCCGGGCGCCGACGAGGTCGCGACCTTCTCGACGGCGGCGATCGTGTTCGGCGTCTACCTCGGCACGAACTTCCTCAACTTCCTGCTGATCGTGGGATACCTCTGCGTGCGCGACGGCTCCAGGCTGCTGAGCGCGGTGCGCCGGCTCTACCTGCCGGTGATCCCGTGGGAGGTCGCCACCGGCATCCTCACCGCCGGCACGGTGCTCGCGTACCAGGAGGTCGGGGTGCTCGCGATCGCGATGCTGTCCGTGATGCTGTTCTCGTACCGCTACCTGCTGGCCTCGGTGATCGACGCGCAGCGCCAGCGCGACGAGCTGCGGCGGGAGGTGGACGAGCTGGAGGCGCTCCACCACGGCGTGATCCGCGTGATGGTCGAGACGCTGGGGATGCGCGATCGCATGACCGCGCGCCACTCGGCCGCGGTCGCGCGCTTCGCGAAGGCCACCGCCGCGGCGGCCGGGCTCCCGTCGCGCGACCAGGAGCTGGTGCACACGGCCGGGCTGCTGCACGACGTCGGCAAGTTCACGTTCCCCGACCACACGCTGACCGGGACGCGGCTGACCGAGGAGGACTGGGAGCTGATCCGCTCGCACCCGCAGCGCGGCGCCGACATCGTCGGGCGCGTGCACGGGTACGCGGAGGTCGCCGAGATCGTGCTGTGCCACCACGAGCGGATCGACGGGCGCGGCTACCCGCGCCACCTGTCCGGCGAGGACATCCCGGCGCTGTCCCGGATCCTCGCGGTCGCCGACTGCTTCGACGTGATGACGGCGCGCGACTCCTATCGCACCCCGATGCCGTTCGAGGACGCGATCGCCGAGCTGCGCCGCGTGGCCGGCACGCAGCTCGACGCGCGCTTCGTGGAGATCTTCGTCGGCATCGTGGTGGGCGCGGGGGTCGAGTTCCAGCATGCCGAGGACGAGGACCTCGAGGCCGAGCTCGAGCGGCAGATGCCGCGGGGTTCCGCGGCGCGCAGCGTGCTGCGCCCCTGACCTAGTGGTTCCAGCCCATTTCGCTGCTCCTTCGCGAGATCGGGGGCGCCGGATGCACCCTGGGTTCGGGTCCCTTGGGTCGGACAGTCGCGCGTCACCTTGTCGCGCGGCTCGGTGAGGTGCTGAGCGAGCATGATCGCGGGTAGGAGCGGCGCTGTCCGTCCGTCGGAGGAAGGAAGTCATGTCGCGTACGAGGAAGGCAGTCATGTCGCGAACCGTGGTCGCCGCCGCCCTGCTCGCGGCCGCGCTCGCGGTCGCTGCGGCGCCTGCCGCGGGCCAGGCGGACGCGCAGCACTCGCTGCGCTCGCCGGTCACCGACGAGAGCTTCTACTTCGTCATGGCCGACCGGTTCGAGAACGGCGACGTCGCGAACGACGACGGCGGCCTGCCGCCCGGCAAGCTCACCTCCGGCTTCGACCCGACCGCGCGCGGCTTCTACCACGGCGGCGACCTCAAGGGCCTCCTGAAGCGGATCGACTACATCCGCGGCCTCGGCACCGACTCGATCTGGCTGACGCCGAGCTTCAAGAACAAGGCCGTGCAGCTCGAGGACCAGAGCGCCGGCTACCACGGCTACTGGATCACGGACTTCACGCAGATCGACCCGCACCTCGGCACCAACGCCGACCTGCGCGCGCTCGTCGACGCCGCCCATGCGCGCGGGATGAAGGTCTACTTCGACATCATCACCAACCACACGGCCGACGTGATCGGCTACGAGGGAGGCGCGCGGAAGAGCTACGTCTCGAAGGACAGCGAGCCCTACCTCGACGCCGCCGGCCACGCGTTCGACGACCGCGACTTCGCCGGCTCATCCGCCTTCCCGCCGCTGGACGCCGCGACGAGCTTCCCGTCCACGCCCGTGCTCGATCCGGCGGAGGAGCACCTCAAGGTCCCCGCGTGGCTGAACGACCTCACGCTCTACCACAACCGCGGCGACACGACGTTCACCGGCGAGGACTCGCTCTACGGCGACTTCTTCGGCCTCGACGATCTGTTCACCGAGCACCCGCGGGTCGTGCGCGGGATGATCGACATCTACGAGGCGTGGATCGGCGACTTCGGCGTCGACGGCTTCCGGATCGACACGATGAAGCACGTCGACGACGCCTTCTGGCAGCAGTTCGGGCCGGAGGTGCTGCGCTACGCCCGCGCGCACGGCAAGCGCGAGTTCTTCATGTTCGGCGAGGTCTTCGACACCACGAAGAGCTTCACGTCGCGCTTCACGACCGAGGACCGCATGCAGGCGGTGCTCGACTTCCCGTTCCAGGCCGCCGCCCAGGGCTTCGCCGCCGACTCCAAGCCGACCGACGCGCTGCGCACGTTCTTCGAGGACGACGACTGGTACACCGACGCCGACTCGAACGCGTACCAGCTCCCGACGTTCCTCGGCAACCACGACATGGGGCGGATCGGACGCTTCATCGACAGCGCCAACCCCGGCGCGAGCGACGCCGAGCGGCTCGCCCGCGACCGGCTCGCGCACGAGCTGATGTACCTCTCGCGCGGCAACCCCGTCATCTACTACGGCGACGAGCAGGGCTTCACCGGCGACGGTGGTGACCAGCTCGCGCGCCAGGACATGTTCCCGAGCCGGGTGCCGGAGTACAACGACGACGACCTGATCGGTACGGACGCGACGACGGCCAAGTCGAACTTCGACCGGCAGCACCCGCTGTATCGGGCGATCGGCCGGCTCGCCGAGCTGACGCGCCGCTACCCGGCGCTGCGCGACGGCGCGCACCAGCACCGGCTCTCCGGCGCGACCGCGGGCGTCTACGCGTTCTCGCGCGTCGACCGGCGCGCGCAGCGCGAGTACGTGGTCGCGCTCAACAACGCCGAGGAGGCGAAGACGGCGGCGATCCCGACGTATGTCGGCAGCGCGGACTTCCGCCGCATCTACGGCGACGGGCCGAGCCGGCTGCGCACCGACGGCGACCGCCGGCTCACCGTCACGGTGCCGCCGCTCGCGGCCGTCGTGTACGAGCTCGCCGGCCGCATCCCGCGCGCGCAGGACACGCCGGCGATCGAGCTCGCGGCCCCCACGCCGGCGGCTGCGTCTCGGGCGCGGATGGAGGTGCGCGCCGACGTCGGCGGCAGCTCGTTCTACGAGGTCACGTTCCTCGCGCGCACGGGCGACGGCGGCTGGCGGCCGATCGGCACCGACGACAACGCGCCGTACCGAGTCTTCCACGACGTGAGCGCGCTGCGGGCCGGCACGCGGCTGGAGTACAAGGCGGTCGTGCTCGACAACGACGGGCGCACGCGCACGAGCCGTGCGCGCGGCGCGACCGTGCCGCCGCCGGCGATCGCGATCGAGGCGCCGGCGGCGGGCGCGAAGGTGCGCGGCACGGTCGAGGTGCGCGCGGTCGCCGACCCCGAGCGCGCGACGCACGTCGTCGCGTTCGAGCGCAGCGTCGCCGGCGGGCCGTGGACGCCGATCGGCAGCGACGACTCCTCGCCCGCCTACACGGCGTTCGACGACATCTCCCGCCTGGGCCTCGCGACCGGCACGCCGATCCGCTACCGGGCGATCCTGACCGAACCGGACGGCACCCGGGTCGTCAGCGCAGAACGCGCGGTCGAGCAGGCGCCGCCGCCGGTGACGACCGCCGTCGTGCACTACTTCCGGTCCGCGGGCGACTACGCCGACTGGGGCCTGCACCTGTGGGGCGACGCGGTCGCGCCCGAGGCGAAGGAGCCGAACATCGCCTGGGGGGATCCGTGGGACCGGAGCGGGGTCGATCCCGACGGCTGGGCGCGCTACGAGATCCCGCTCGTCGACGACACCAAGCCGGTCAACTTCATCATGCACCGGCCGAGCGGCGACTCCGTGCCGGACACCCGCGAGCCGGGCGGCGACCGCTCGTTCGTCCCGGCGACGAACCCGGAGATCTGG
>DATHJG010000440.1:0-2170 GCA_035489875.1 Solirubrobacteraceae bacterium
CGGCCGCAACCCGTGAGGCTGTTCCGCTGGTTCATCCTCCGGCGGATCGTGCAGGAACCCTTGCGCTCCGGCCTGACCGTGCTGGGCATCGCGCTGGGTGTGGCGGTCGTGGTGGCGATCCAGCTGACCAACGCGAGCTCCCTCGCGGGCTTCGAAACGGCGCTCAACACCGTGTCGGGGCGGACGTCGCTCGAGATCGTGGGGACCGGCGGCGTGGACGAGCAGCGGCTGCCGGAGCTCGGATGGCTGCGCGACTATGGCGAGGTCGCCCCCGTCATCGAAGGAGACTTCGTCTACAGGCAGGCGGGGCATCCGACCGAGATCCTGCGGATGCTCGGCATCGACATCCTGCGAGACCGGGCGTTTCGTGACTACAACCTGCTCCAGTGGCAGGATGCATCGGCACGCCATGGCAGCACGGTCTCGGAGCTCAGGACCGAGGAGTTCCTCGGCCTCCTGATCGATCCCTCGTCCGCGATCGTCTCCGGCAAGTTCGCGAGGCCGCGGGGCCTGACGCTCGGGTCCGCTTTCGCCGTGAACGTCGGCGATCGCGTCGTGCAGCTGAAAGTCAGAGGGCTGCTCGAGGATGAAGGGCCGGCGCGCGTGCTCAACGGACGGTTCGTGCTGATGGACATCGCGTCGGCGCAGCAGGCGTTGAATCGATTCGGGCGCGTGGACCGGGTGGAGATTCGCCTCGCGGACGGAGGTGACATCGACGCCGCCGAAGCCGCCATTGCGGGCCGGCTGCCTCCGGGTCTCTCGGTGCAGCGGCCTGCACGGCGCGGCCGGCAGGTCGAGCACATGCTCGCGGCGTTCCATTTGAACCTCACCGCGCTTTCGTACATCGCGCTGCTCGTCGGACTGTTCCTGGTCTACAACACCGTGTCGGTGGCCGTGCTGTCGAGGCGAAGCGAGATCGGCACCTTGAGAGGGCTTGGCGTCACGCGTGGACGCGTGGCTGCGTTGTTCCTCGCCGAGGCTGCCGTGCTGGCGGCACTCGGATCGGGCGCCGGTGTGCTGCTCGGACGACTGCTGGCGGATGCGACCGTGGCCCTGACGTCAACGACGGTGTCCGCGCTCTACATCGCGACCGCCGCGGCCCCTCCGGCGCTCGCATGGAAACATGCGGGGCTCGCCTTCGCGACCGGCGTCCCACTCTCGCTGCTGGCCGCGCTGCTGCCCGCGCTCGAGGCCTCGCGGGTGCCTCCGATGGCGGCAATGCGCGGCGCCGATCGGGTCGACGCGCGTGGAGAATTCCCGCATCGTGCCCTCTGGACCGGCGTCGGCCTTCTCGCGCTCGGCGCGGCGCTCGCGACCCCGGGGCCCGTTCGCGGCCTGCCGCTCTTCGGCTACGCCTCCGCGATTGTCGTCGTCTTTGGCGCGTCGTTCCTGGTGCCGGCCACGCTCTTTGCCGTCGCACACGGCGTCGAGCGTCCGGTCAGGCGCTTCCTGAAGGTGGAGGACTGGCTCGCCGTCACGAATCTCTCCGCCGCCGTGCCGCGCCTGTCCATCTCGGTCGCGGCGCTTGCCGTGAGCCTGTCGATGATGGTGGCGATCTCGGTGATGATCGGGAGCTTCCGCGAGACCGTGATCTACTGGGTCGGGCAGACGCTGCAGGCCGATCTCTTTCTCAGTCCAGGCTCGAGGCACCAGGGAGGCGCCGAAGAAACCGTCTCCCCCGAAGTCGTCAAGGCGGTCACCTCGAGCCCTGACGTCACGGGGGTGGACCGGTTCCGCAGCACCGAGGTGTCCTATGGCGACACGCGCGTCCGCGTCGCCGGCGCCGACTTCGAGGTCCTCCTCGAGCACGGGGCGCTGCTCTTCAAGGCGCCCGCCGACGCGCGCGATGCCATGCGCCGGGCCATCGGACAGGATGCGGTCGTCGTGTCGGAGGCCTTCACCATCAAGCAGCATCTCGACCTCGGCGACGAGGTGCAGCTGCCGACGCCGAACGGCCCTGTTCCGTTCCGGATTGTGGCGGTCTACTACGACTACTCGAGCGACCGCGGTGTGCTCGTGATGGACCGCGCAACATTCGTGCGCCGGTACGAGGACGACGCGATCGGAGGGCTCAGGGTGTACCTGCGGCAGGGTGTGGATCCGGAGGCGGCGCGGCAGCGACTGCTCACCTCCATCGGTGACACGCACCGTGTGCTCATCAACACGAACG
>DATHJG010000441.1:0-2385 GCA_035489875.1 Solirubrobacteraceae bacterium
CGCTGAACACCGCCTACCTCGTCGACGTCAGGCCGATCATCACCGGCAACGGCACGTACACGATCCGCGTCACCGGCAACAGCAGCGACGGTGCCCGCTACTACTCGAAGGACGGGAACGCGGCGACGGTGGCTCCGCAGCTCCAAGTGACGTGCAGCGGGTCCTCCGCGGGTCTGGTAGCGGCGCGCTCCAGCATCTTCCCCGTCCGGTAGGTCGACCAGGTGCCGTAAGGCGGGCGTGGGCTCACACGGCGCGGGTGGGGATACGCGCGACGTGGGATTCGAGGCGTTCGCGGAGCGCGGCGACTCATGACGAACCAAGCACCGTGGGACTGCTCTCCGGCAGCGAACGGGACGAGCAGGAGACTCGTGAGCGCGGCGAGGTCGAAGGAGTCGCGATAGAAGCCCTCGGGTGCTCCGCGCAAACGCGCCGGCAGCCGCACTACGCGAGGCGCTTCTCGAAGAAGATCACCGCCTCGCCCGCGCGATCTCGCGCGCGCTCGACCTCGACATAGCCATCGCCTCGATACAGGCGCTCGGCCGGGACCTGCTTGACCGTCGTGTCGAGCCGCAGCCTCCGATAGCCCAGCTCGCGGCACGAGCTTCGAGACCACGCAGCACCGCGCGACCGAACCCTCGCCGCTGGAAGCCGGCATCGACGCGCATCCGCTTGACCTCCGCCACGGTGTTGGACACCCGTCGCAGCGCGCCCATTGCCACCACCCTCGCCGGCGACCACGCCGACCAGGAACTCACCCCGGTCGGCCAAGTACGTCGCGGCCACGGACCGCACGTCGTCGTCCCAAGGCCCGTCACCGGCGTGAACGCCCATCTGACGCAGCCCCTCGTCATGGAGCCGCCACACACTTGCTGCATCGTCATCTCTGTACCGGCGCAGCTCGAGCACCCCCACATCTTCAACGGCTTCCTCCACGGTCGAGTGCCACACGCTCTCGCGCGGCTTCCCCGACGTGATCTGCCGGCGCGGAGACGCCGTCTATTGCGACACGGCGGCGCGCTTCAGGCAGCCCCGACAGCAGGCGGACGGACCCATGATCGGCTCAAGCGGGTACGTACCCGGTACGGAGGACCGTTTCCGGCGCGTCGAGGTGGTCGGCCGTACGGGGGTCGAGCTGATCGGCGCCGGCGACGTGCTGCGGCCGTGGAGCGGCGATGACGAGAAAAACGCCTCGGTGCCCGCGTCCCTGCTCGTTGAGGTCTATCAGCCGACGTCCCTCGCGGTGCTCGACCGCGAGTTCATCGCGGCGACCGCATGGTGGCCGCAGGTCCTTCCTCAGATCCTCGAGCGGATGTCAATGCGTACAACCTCGCTCGCCTTCAGCTCGCGATCGCGCGGATACCGCTGCTGGAGATTCGCGTCCTCTGCGCTCTGTGGCATCTGGCCGACCGCTGGGGCCATGTCGACCGCAACGGGATCGTGCTACGAGACCGAGCTCATCTTCGAGGAGCGCGACGGCAAGACGCTGCGACCGCAGGCATCCTCGTCGGCGGATACGCGCGCAGACGCGGATCCGGACGCGACGAGAGCGAGCGCGAGTCCTGCCAGACAACGTCACGACCAGTCGTCGGGGGCGCAGGGGAAGACGCCTCTGCATATGGATGGTCACCTCTTGATGGGTCGACGAGACGGTGTGGCGAGCTTGCCAACACGCGCCGGCCGGGCGAAGCCTTTGCAGATTTCCCTTAACGGTGGCCGCGGCGAGTGCGGTCAGTTACGTACGTGCGCCGCGACGCACACGACTGGCGGGCACGCGTAGCTTGTGCAGCGGTCCCCGCGCCACCGGTCCACGACGCTGCCCTGGAGGTTGACGATGTATCCGACGGTCCACTCGTTCCGCACGTCCGGCGGCGTCGTCGCGACGGCGGAGGCGTGATGACGACGGTCGAGGCGGACGGCGTCACGCTCGGGGTCGAGCACTTCGGCGACGCGGCGGCGCCGCTCGTTCTGCTCGCGGGCGGCACGACCATGCTCTCCTGGCCCGACGCGCTCTGCGAGGCGCTCGCGCGCGGCGGGCGCCACGTCGTGCGCTACGACCTGCGCGATTCCGGCGCGTCGACCACCGTCGATCCCGAGGCGCCGGCGTACACGCTGCGCGATCTCGCCGCGGACGCCGCGGCGCTCGCCCGCGCGCTCGACGACCAGCCGGCGCACCTGGCGGGCCTCGGCGTCGGAGGGATGGTCGCCCAGGTCGCCGCGCTGGAGTATCCGGACGCGTTCTCCGCGCTCACACTCGCCGGGACGCGGCCCGTGGCCCCAGGCCCGCCCGACGACGACCTGCCTGACCATGACGCCGCGACGATGGACCGGCTGTTCTCGCACCCGATGCCCGACTGGTCTGACCGCGCTGCCGTGGCGGAGTTCGCT
>DATHJG010000442.1:0-5680 GCA_035489875.1 Solirubrobacteraceae bacterium
GACCGTCGGGCACGGCAGGAAGCGTCACGCGCGTGAGGTTATTCCCTTCGGGCCGCGTACCTGGAGGAGAAGCTCGCGGAGCGCGCGGAATCCGAGGAACGGGTAGACGACGCCTCATGAGCGAGGAATACGAGCAGCAGGCGAAGGAGGCCGAGCGCGAGCTGGCCGACATGGAGGAGCGGTCCGAGCGCGTCGGCGAGCACATCGACGAGGCGCGCAAGGACTGGGACGCGAAGGTGGCGGATGCCGGCGTCCCGGGCGCTGTCGGTGACCCCGAAGGCGCGGAGGAGGACGAGCTCCCGCCGCCGGACCCGCACGAGACCGACTAGAGCACGACGCCCAGCGGCGGCACGCCGACGGCGCCGGCCTCCGCGGTGACGCTGCCGATCCGCGCCGTCCCGGGGTGATGGGCGGCGAGGAGGGCGACGGCCGCGTCGGCCGCGGCGTCCGGCACGACGGCGACGAAGCCGCAGCCCATGTTGAAGACGTTCCACAGCTCCGCCTCGGGCACGCCGCCCCGCTCGCGGATCAGGTCGTAGACCGGCGGCGCCGGCAGCGGCGACTCGACCGCGAACCCCACCCCGTCGTTGAGCCGCAGCAGGTTCGACAGCCCGCCGCCGGTGATGTGCGCGAGGCCGTGGACCGGGAGGCCGGAGCGGAGCAGCTCGAGCACCGCGCGGACGTAGATCACGGTGGGCTCCAGCAGCACGTCGGCGACCGACGCGCCGCCCAGCACCCCGGGGCGGGCATCCAGCCCCAGCGGCTCCAGCACGCTGCGCGCCAGCGTGTAGCCGTTCGAGTGCAGGCCGCTCGACGGCAGCCCGATCAGCGCGTCGCCGGGCGCGCACGCCGCGCCGGTCACGATCCGGTCGAGCGCGACGGTGCCGAAGCACGCGGCGGTGAGGTCGAACCCGGTCGGGGACGGGTGGCCGCGGATCAGCTCCGGCAGCACGGCGACCTCGCCGCCGGGGATCTCCACGCCCGCCTGCTCGGCGCCCGCCTTCAACCCGCGCGCGAGCGCGGCGAACACGTCCGGGTCGGTCTGCTCGACCGCGAGGTAGTCGAGGACCGCGATCGGCTCCGCCCCGACGCAGACGACGTCGTTGACGTTCATCGCGATGCAGTCGATCCCGACCGTGTCGTAGCGCCCGGTCCGCTCGGCGACGATCAGCTTGGACCCGACGCCGTCGGTGCCGACCGCGATGCCGAGGTTCGGCGCGACCTCCAGCACGGCCGCGTAGTGGCCCGGCAGCGGGACGGCGCGCGACGCGCGGCCGGTGTCGATCGTGCGCAGCACGCCGACGACCGCGCCGATCGCCCGGTCGGCCGCGCTCGTGTCCACGCCGGCGCGTGCGTAGGAGTCGCTCATCGCCCGCGATTCTGCCGCACGGCCAGGATGCCGCCGGCCAGCGCGGCCCGCCACGCCGCCCACCGCCACAGCGGCGCGCGCCGCTCGATCCCGATCGCGCCCGCGGTGGCGAGCGTGGAGGCGAACGCGGCGGCCGCGCCAACGTAGACAGGGTCAGATCTTGCAATCGAGCATCGCCGTGCGCGGTTGCAAGATCTGACCCCCTTCAGGGTGCTTGCGCCGCGCAGGACGGGTAGGGCGACCTCCCACGAGAGGCGCGAGGCGTCCGCCCGCGAGTAGCCGAGCAAGCGCGCCGCCGCCAGCGTCGCGCCGCTGCGCGAGACGCCCGGGATCAGCGCCGCCGCCTGGGCGACGCCGAGCCAGAGCCCGTCGCGCACGCCGGCGTCCTGCTCGGCGCGCGTCGCCGGCGCCCGGTCGGCCAGCACGAGCGCGAGCCCGCCGGCCAGCAGTCCCGCCGCGAGCGTGCGCGGCGTTCCGAGCCGCTGCTCGATGCGCCGCTCCAGCACCAGCCCGGCGACCGCCGGCGGCAGCACCGCCGCCGTCAGCAGCGCGGGCCGCAGCCGCCGCGGCCGGGCCACGAGCAGCAGCGCGAGCGCGGTCCCGGCGTGCAGCGCGACCTCCAGCTCCTTGCGCCGCTCGCCGTCCCACCCCGCGACCTCCCAGCCGAGCAGCCACGGCAGCGACGCGACGTGCGCCGACGAGGACACCGGCACCAGCTCCGCCGGCCCGTGCAGCAGCCCGAGCGCGAGCGCCTCGCGCTCAGCGCGGCGCATCGGCGGCCGGCTCGCCGGTCGCCTCGGGCTCGCCGGTCGGCTCGGGCTCGCCGCCGCCCTCGCCGCGCCCGCGGCGCCAGCGCACCAACAGCCACAGCGCGCCGAGCACGATCGCCGCCGCCACCGCGTAGTCGACGTAGTGCAGGCTGTCCTTCCACGTCTCCCAGTTGGCGCCCACCTCGCGTCCGATCAGCGTGAGCATGAGGATCCACGGGATGCAACCGAGCGTCGTGAGCACCGTGAAGCGCCAGAACGGCATCCGCGCGACCCCCGCCGGCAGCGAGATGAACGTGCGCACGATCGGCAGCATGCGCGTGAAGAACACCGTCGCGGACCCGTACCTGGCGAACCAGTCGTCGGCCCATTTGAGGTGCGACGGCTTGATGTGCAGCTTCTTGCCGTGCTTCTCCAGGATGTCGATCCGGCCGTAGTAGCCGACCGCGTAGGCGATCCAGGAGCCGACCACGTTCGCGAACGTCCCGGTCGCGACGACCGCGAGCACCGAGTACTCGCCGCGCGCGACGTTGAAGCCCGCGAACAGGAACGTCGTCTCCGATGGGATCGGGATGCACGCGCTCTCAGCCACCATCAGCAGGAAGATCCCGGGCAGCCCCATCGCGTCGATCACGTCGACCGCGAACTGGACGATCGGGTCGGTGAGGGAGGCGGTGACGAGCACGCGCGCCTCAGGGTAGAGGACGCCGTCACACTGTCGGCGACTGCGACGCCGCGGGCCCGCGCGCGATCAGGTGCTGCGCGACCGCACGCGCGGTGTCCCCCGGCACGGCGAAGCCGACGCCCACGTTGGCGTCCACCGTCCCGCCCTGGATCTGCGACGTGACGCCGATCACGTGACCGGCGGCGTCCAGCAGCGGCCCGCCGGAGTTGCCGTGGTTGATCGCGGTGTCGGTCTGGATCGCGTTCGGGATCGTCCGGCCGTTCGGCGCCTGGATGTCACGTCCGACCGCGCTCACGATCCCCGCCGTCATCGTGCGGTCGAGCCCGAACGGGTTGCCGATCGCGTAGACGGGATCGCCCGGCTGCGTCCCGCTCGACGGCGCGAACGCGAGCGGACGGAAGAGCGATTGCGGCGCGGCGACCCGCAGCACGGCGACGTCGGTGGAGGGATCGGCCCCGACGACCGTCGCGGGATACGACCGCTTGTCGCCGAAGCTGACGCGGATGTGCGATCCGCCCGCCACCACGTGGTCATTCGTGACGACGTCGCCGCGCCGGTCGAGCACGAAGCCCGACCCGAGCTGCTCGACCCGCTGCCGGGTCGGGGCGAGGAACGGGATCGCCGGGCCAGGCGCGGTCGCGGAGTCGGTGACGGTCACGACGCCGGCGGAGTCGTTCCGATAGACCTGGGCGGGCGTGGGCGCGCCGGGCAGGGAGACCGGCGTCGCGCCGACGGCGGCGGCGCTGTGGTGGGCCGTGCTCGCGGCGACGCGACCGGCGACCCCGCCGCAGACGACGGCGATGCAGGCGATGGCAACTGCGCGGCGGACGTTCATGCGAGACCTCTTGGGCGTCGGGGTTGGCATGCGTCCATGCTGGGCCCGCCGGCACGCCCGTTCGATCCCCCGCCCGGATGACCCTGGGGACCTCCCGGCCGGTCCGGCCGGATGACCCCCGGGTCATTCGTTCGCCTGCATCCGTCCGCGCGGAGCGCCGCTGCCGTTCAACGCCGGCCCGGGATCGGGCAGGGGGAGCGTCACCCGCACGATCGTGCCGCCGGCCGGCCGGCTCGAGACGACGAGCTCGCCCCCCGCCGAGCGCACGCGCTGCTCGCACGACGCGAGCCCGATGTGGCCGTCGAGCAGCGCGGTCGCGCGGCGCGGCGCCGCGTCGAACCCGCGCCCGTCGTCGCGCACCTGCAGCTCGATCTGCTCCGAGTCGACCGCGACCGTGACGTCGACGTGCGTCGCGCCGCTGTGCTTGGCCACGTTCGCGATGAGCTCGCGCGCGAGCACGACCAGCAGCTCGTCGTGCACGCCGGCCGCGAGCGGGTCGACCACGACGGCGAACTCCGCGCCGATCCGCTCCGCCGTGCGCTCCGCGATCGCCGCGAGCGCCGCCTGCAGACCCGCGTGATCGAGCACGTAGGGATGCAGCTCGAAGATCTCGCCGCGGAGCTGCGCCATCGTCTCGTCGATCGCGGCGCGGGCGCGCTCGAACGCCGCGTCGCTCCCGGTGCGGCGGTAGTCGAGGAGCTCCTGCCGCGCCAGCGACAGCGTCTGGACCGACTCGTCGTGGAGCAGCTCGGCGAGCCGGCGCCGCTCGCGCTGCTCCGCCGTGAGCGCGTGGGACGCGAGCCGGCCGCGCTGCTCCGCCAGGTTCGCGATCGCGGCGTTGCGCTGGCTCAGCACGTGCGACACCAGCGTCGCGGCCGCGCCGAGCAGCGCGAGGTACGCGGCCTGGCTCGTCATCCGGCCCAGCGCCTGGCTCTCGCCGGCGGTCGGGTGGACGAACGACAGCAGCACGTAGGCGCCGATCGCGCCGAGCGCCCAGCCGGCCGTGACCGCCGGGCGCAGGCGCGCGGCCGCCAGCACCGGGAGGACGAAGAACGCGAGTGCGGTCTGCGAGAACGGGCCGCCCGACGAGTAGGTGAGCGCGACGATCGCGGCGAGGTCCACGAACGGCTCCAGCCGGTCGAGCACCGCCGGCGGGCGCGTGCGGCCGCGGGCTTCGAGCACGCGCAGCCCGAGCAGCGCGGCAGACCAGAGCGCGAATGCGGCGAGCAGGAACGGGAACGCGCCCGTGTGGCCCGACGGGCCGTCGACGACCTGCTCGCCCAGCAGCACCACCGGGACGAGCGCGACCCGGAGGGCCGCGAGCCAGAGGCGGCTGACTCCCGGCCGGCGGCCGTCGTCCGTGTCCGACTGCGGCCGGCCGCTCATTCGAGCAGGCCGCGACGCATCGCCTCCGCGACCGCGGCCGCACGGTCCGAGACGCCGAGCTTCTCGTACAGGCGGGCCTGGTGCGTCTTGACCGTCGGCAGCGCGATGATCAGGCGGTCGGCGATCTGCGGGCCCGAGCGTCCCTCGGCCATGAGCGTCAGGACCTCGCGCTCGCGCGCCGTCAGGATCGGACGGTCCTCTCCAGCCGCCCGAGCGCGGATCTGGTCGAACACGCCGGCCTGCAACCCCGGCTCGATCACCGTCGCGCCGCGTGCGACGGCCGCGATCGCGTCGAGGATCGCCTGGCGGTCCGCCTCCTTGCGGAAGTACCCTGCCGCACCGCCCTGGACGGCTCGATAGACGAGCTCGGCGTCCCCGGACGCCGACAGGATCAGCACGCGCGTCGGCAGCGCGTCGCGCGTGACCGCGTTGAGCACCTCCAGCCCGTCCAGCCCCGGGAGCCGCAGGTCGAGCACGGCGACGCGCGGGGCCAGCTCCCGGATGCGCGCGAGCGCCTCCCTGCCATCCGCCGCGGACCCGACGAGCTCGAGGTCGGGCCGCTCCCGGACCGCGCGCTCGATCCCCTCGCGGAAGAGCGGGTGATCGTCGGCCACCACGACCTGCACGCGCGGCGGATG
>DATHJG010000443.1:0-6005 GCA_035489875.1 Solirubrobacteraceae bacterium
GTGCGCCCACATCTTCTCGACGTCCGAGTCGCGCTCGTACAGCACGGCGCCGGTGAGCGCGCGGTAGAGCACGCAGCCGAGCGAGTAGATGTCCGCGCGCGCGTCGACCTCGGCGCCCCTGGCCTGCTCGGGCGCCATGTAGTCCGCCGTCCCCACGGCGAAGCCGGTCCTGGTCAGGCCCGTCCCGGCCGACCGCTCCTTGCTCACGCCGAAGTCGGTGAGGAACGCGTGCTCGGCCCCGTCGCGCGTGGTGATGAGCACGTTGGCGGGCTTGACGTCGCGGTGCACGAGCCCACACCGGTGCGCCGCGTCGAGCGCGCTCGCCACCTGGGCGACGATGTCGACGGCGCGGGCCGGTACGAGCCGGCCCTCGTCGGCGAGCACCGTCCGCAGGTCGGTGCCGTGGATGTAGCGCATCGTCACGTAGAGCAGCCCGCGTTCCTCGCCGGCGTGGAAGATCTGCACGACGTGGGAGTGGTCGATCGCGGCGGCGAGCTTGCACTCGCGCTCGAAGCGGGTACGGAACACCGGGTCGACGGCCAGCCCCGGCGCGATCAACTTCAGCGCCACGCGACGATCCAGCGTCAGGTCCGTCGCGACGTAGACGACGCCCATGCCGCCGCGTCCCGCCACGGCGTCGATGCGATGCCCGGCGAACGTGGAGCCGATCGGGAGCTCCATCGCGGCGGCCGTCGGCGCCTCGTGCACCTCCGCCGCCGGCAGCGGTGCGCCGGCGGCCAGCCGCGCGCCCAGGCTCGGGTTGAGATACGTGCGGCCGGCGACCGCGGCGCGCACCGCCTCGAGCAGCTCCGCCTCCGCCGCCTCCTTGAGCACGTAGCCGCTGGCGCCCGCCGTCAACGCCGCGCGCGCATACGCCGGCTCGTCCTGCATCGTCATCACGACGACGGCCGCGCCGGGAGCGGCGGCGAGCAGCTCCGGGATGGCGGGCAGGCTGGGCCGGCCGGGCATGCTGAGGTCGAGCAGGATGACGCGCGGCTGCTGCGCCTCGACGCATCGGAGCGCCGCGTCGACGTCGCCCGCCTCGGCCACCACGCTGAACTCGCCCTCCGACTCGAGCAGGAACCGGAGCCCGCTGCGCACCATCGCGTGGTCATCGACGATCACGATGTTGACGGGCACAGCAGCTCAACTCTACGCGGCGTGGCCTAAGGTTGGGTGGTCCGACCTTCTGCGATGCCATGAGCGTGCACACGCATCAGCACGACGCCTTGGTCCTCCTGCGTACCGAGCACGCGGTCGCGCGCGTGCTCGCGGAGGCGTGCGACGAGGCGACCGCCTATCCGCGGCTGCTGGCCGCGATCGGGGAGTCGCTCGGCTGGGATGCCGGGGCGCTCTGGACGGCGCCGGACGGGGTCGGCGGCGCGCTGCGCTGCGTCGAGATCTGGCATGGGCCCGAGCCGTTCGAGCAGGTCAGCCGCAGCACGGCGCTCGCGCCCGGCGTGGGGCTGCCGGGTCGGGTCTGGGCGAGCGGCGAGCCGGCCTGGATCGTCGACGTCGGCGTCGACCCGAGCTTCGTGCGCGCGACGAGCGCCGCGCAGGCGGGGCTGCGCGCGGCGTTCTGCTTCCCGATCCGCGGCGCCTCCGGCGTGATCGCCGCCGCGGAGTTCCTCGTCGCACAGCGACGCGATCCCGACGACGACCTGCTCGCGACGATGTCGAGCCTGGGCGACCGGATCGGCCAGGTCGTCGAGCGCTGGCGGGCGGAGGACCGCCTGCGCGAGAGCGAGGCGCGCAAGACCGCGATCCTCAACGCCGCCTTCGACTGCATCGTCACGATGGACGCCGCCGGCCGCGTCGTGGAGGTCAACCAGGCGACGGAGCGGACGTTCGGCTATACGGCGAGCGAGATGGTGGGGCTCGACCTCGCGGAGCTGATCATCCCGCCCGATCTGCGCGCGCCGCACCGGCACGGGCTCGAGCGCTACGTCGCGACCGGCCAGGCGCGGATGGTCGGGCATCCCGTCGAGCTCCCGGCGATGCGCGCGGACGGCAGCGAGTTCCCGGTCGAGATCGCGATCACGCGGCCGAAGCTCCCCGGCCCGCCGCTGTTCACGGGCTACCTGCGCGACGTGACCGACCGCAAGCGCGACGAGGAGGCGCTGCGCTCGCTCGTCGCCGAGCAGGCGGCGTTGCGGCGCGTTGCGACGACGGTGGCGAGCGAGGCCGACCAGGCGCGCGTGTTCGAGGTCGTGACCGAGCAGGTCGGGCGCCTGCTCGGCGCCCAGACGTCGAACATGGTCCGGTACGAGGCCGACGGCACGGCGCTGGTGACCGGCGGCTGGAGCACCGGCCGGACGCGCAACGTGCCGGTGGGCACGCGGCTGGCGATGGACGGCCCGACGGTCGCCGCCCGGATCATGCACAGCGGGCAGCCGGAGCGGATGGACAGCTTCGACGGCGTGATCGGGTCGACCGCCGAGCTGCTGCGCGAGCTCGGCTTCCGCTCGTCCGTCGGTGCGCCGATCAAGCTCGGCGGCCGGCTCTGGGGCGCGGTGATGGTCTCCACGGCCGCGGAGGAGCGGTTCCCGGAGGGAGCGGAGCAGCGGATCTCCGACTTCGCCGAGCTGGTCGGCCTGGCGCTCGCCAACGCGGACGCGCGCCACGAGCTGGACGCATCCCGTGCCCGGATAGTCGAGGCCGGCGACGCCGAGCGGCGGCGCCTCGAGCGCAACCTCCACGACGGTGCCCAGCAGCGGCTGGTCGCGCTGTCGTTGAGCCTGCGCATGTGCGAGGCGAAGCTCGCCGCCGGCGACCCGCAGGCGGGTGAGCTGCTCCGCAGCGCCAAGGCGGAGCTCGCCGACGCGCTCGAGGAGCTGCGCGAGCTGGCGCGCGGCATCCATCCGGCCATCCTCACCGACTACGGGCTGCTCCCGGCGCTGGAGACGCTCGCGGAGCGGACCAGCATCCCCGTCGAGATCTACGCGACGCTCGACGGCCGGCTGCCGCGGCCGGTGGAGGCGGCCGCCTACTACATCGTCGCGGAGGCGCTCACCAACGCCTCCAAGCACGCGCACGCGTCGCGCGTGGAGGTGCTCGTGCGACGTTCGGACGGCGACACGCTGGTCGAGGTCGCCGACGACGGCGTGGGGGGCGCGGACCAGCGCGGCGGCTCCGGCCTGCGCGGGCTGCGCGACCGCGTCGAGGCGCTCGGCGGCGACCTCGGGATCGAGAGCTCGGACGGCGCGGGCACGACGCTCACCGCGCACCTGCCCTGCTGAGGCGCCCAACTCCGGGCTCAGGTCTCTACGTCGGCGACGACATCCCGGTCGAGATGGGTGAGTTCCTCGACGCCGGCGGGCGTCTCGGTCTGCCCCTCCGGCTGAGCGGCGGCCGCCCGCTTCCGCTCGTCCTTCCTGGCCTGCTTGGTCAGCCGCCGCTCGCGGACCTTGTTCTCACGGGTCATCTTGGCGAATGTGGTCTTCTTCTTGGAGCTCGAAGCCATGCATGTCCTTCCCTACGTGTGGGTTCCGAGCGCATGGATGACGCGCATGCCAAGGCGGCCCGGCCGAAAACTGCGACGCGCTAGATCGTCTGCACGTTCGCCGCGTTGGGGCCCTTGGGCCCGACCTCTGCGTCGTAGCTCACCTTCGCGCCCTCCGGGAGCGACTTGAAGCCGCTGCCGCCGATGGCGCTGTGGTGCACGAACAGGTCCTTGCTCTGGTCGTCGGGCGTGATGAACCCGAAGCCCTTCTCGTCGCTGAACCACTTCACGGTTCCAGTTGCCATTTGTTCCCTCCCGGGAGCTGTGTGCGGGCGCAACGCGGGAGTGCTACGGCAACAACACGAACGCTGGCACGGGTTCGCCGGACGGGATCGCCCGGCAGGACGTACAACAGTAGCTGGTCCGTCGCCGACGTGACTGCTTCGACCCGGCGCGACGAGGGAACATGACCGCTCGAATCCAGCAGGTTTGAAGAAGACAGTGGCGCGGATCTGCCGTTAGCCTCGTCGTTCGACCGCCGGATCGACAGCGATGAGTTCTGCCGTCCCCGTCGGTCTTTGCGTATGAACGGAACGATGAACGAGGAGCGAGGACGTGGACGACGTGGCAAGCGTGGCGCAGCAGCGGTCGCCGGCACCCGCACGCAGCGGCGCGACGGCTGCCGTCCTGGCCGAGGCGCTGGTCAAGCACTATCCCAGCCGGACCGGGGCGATCGAGGCGGTTCGCGGCGTCGACCTCAGGGTCGAGGCGGGTGAGGTCTTCGGCTTCCTCGGGCCGAACGGCGCCGGGAAGTCGACCACGGTGAAGATGCTGACGACGCTGCTGTCGATCACCTCGGGCACCGCCCTCGTGGCCGGCATCGACGTGGCGCGCGAGCCCGACGCGGTGCGGCACCGGATCGGCGTGGCGCTGCAGGAAGCCGGGCTCGACCCGCGCCAGAGCGGGCGCGAGCTGCTCGTCCTGCAGGCGCGGCTGTTCGGCATGTCGCCGAGTGTGGCGGCGGAGCGCGCCGCGGACCTGCTCGCCCTCGTCGAGCTCGAGGACGCGGCCGACCGGCGCATCAAGGGCTACTCCGGCGGGATGAAGCGCCGGCTCGACCTCGCGTCCGCGCTCGTGCACGAGCCGGAGGTGCTCTTCCTCGACGAGCCGACGACCGGGCTCGACCCCGCGAGCCGGCTCACGGTGTGGGACGAGGTGCGGCGGATCAACGAGCGCGGCACGACCGTGTTCCTCACCACGCAGTACCTCGAGGAGGCGGACCAGCTGTGCGACCGGCTGGCGATCATCGACGACGGCCGGATCGTGCGCGAGGGGACGCCGGCGCGGCTCAAGGCCGAGCTGCGCGAGCGCCAGGGCCTTGCGAGCGACCCCACGCTCGACGACGTGTTCCTGGACGCGACCGGTCGCACCCGCGGCCGCGTCGCCGGTGACGTGCAGGAGGTGACGGCATGACGCAGGCCTGGGTGCTGGGACAGCGCGCGCTCCGCGAAGGGTGGCGGACGCCCGAGGCGCTGCTGCCCACGTTGTTCATCCCGCTGTTCTTCCTGGTCGTCAACGTCGGCCAGGCCGCGAAGATCTTCCCGGCGGCGTCCACGTCGTTCCTGCACGGGCAGGGCTACGGCGCGTTCCAGCTGCCCAGCTCGCTGCTGCTCGCCGCCTCGTTCGGGACGGCGGCGCTGTTCCTGGTCGAGGACATCGAAGGGGGCTACTTCGACAAGCTGCGGGCGGCGCCGGTCCCGCGCACGGCGATCGTGCTCGGCCGGCTGATCGCCGAGTCGGTGAAGGGCGTGCTGATCGCGACCGCGCTCGTGCTGCTCGGGCTGATCTTCGGCATCTCGATCGCGAGCGGCCCGCTCGGCTTCGTGCTCCTCGTCGGCCTGACCGCCCTGTGGTCGGTCGTCTTCGTCGGCTTCATGCAGCTCATCGCGCTCAAGACGCGCAGCGCGGCGGCGACCAACTCCGCGAGCCTGGTCTTCTTCCCATTGCTGTTCCTGACCCCGAACTTCGTGCCCCGCGACATGCTCACCAGGCCGATGGAGGTGGCGGCCACGCTCAACCCGGTCACGTACGTGATGGAGGCGCTGCGCTCCCTCGTCCTCGAGGACCTCGAGTGGAGCGCGATCCTCCCCGGCTTCGCCGTCGTCGCCGTCCTCGGCGCGCTGATGATCGCCCTCAACGTGCGGGTCATCCGGCGCTACGACTGAGGCAAGTCAGGCGGGCTCGAGCCCGCGCGTCTCCCACCACTCGTCGCCGTAGTCGATCGTCAGCTCGTCGCCGGGCCGCACGGTCCGGAGCGCGAGGAACGTGATCGTGCTCGGCTCGTCCTGGACGTACTCGAGGTTCGGGTTCGGCGCGTGGTTGTAGAGCATGCCGTAGCCGAGCACGAGCAGCACGTCGCCCGCCTTGACGGACGTGAAGACGTAGTCGCCCAGACGGCCCGAGACCTCGGCGTCCGGCACCTCCACGGTCGGACAGATCTCGACGAGCTCGCCCTTGGCAAAGCGGCGCGTGGCGAACACCCCGCGGCCACGGCGCCCGTGCT
>DATHJG010000444.1:0-2485 GCA_035489875.1 Solirubrobacteraceae bacterium
CGGGCCTGCTGCGCGCGCACCTCGCCGCGCGTGACCTCCTCGCCGCGCGCCTTGAGCCGCGCCTGGACCTGGACCTCCTGTTGCGCGCAGGCGCGGAGCTCGCCGGCCAGCCGCTCGCCCGCGTGGCGGTCGGCGACCAGCTCCGCGTCGAGCACCTCGACGCGGGTCCGGATCGCGGCGTGGGCGGTCTCGAGCGCCGCGGCGAGCCGCTCCGCCACCGGGCGGAGCGCCTCGTCGTAGGCGAGCCGCTCGCGCTCGAGCGCGGTCCGGCGGACGCGCTCGGCGCGCTCGCGCTCGGCACGCTCGGCGAGCCGCCGCTCCGTGGCGAGCGCCGCTTCGACCTGCGACCGCCGCGCCGCGATCGGGCCCTCGTCGGGCGCGTTGCGGCGCTGGGCGATGAGGTGGCCGGCGTGGCGCTCGGCCTCGAGCGCCTCGTCACGCGCCCGTGCCGCCGCGCGTGCGGCGCGGTCGGCCTCGTCGCGGGCCGCGTCTGCCGTCTGCACCCGCGCGGTCGCGCCCTCGACGGCGGCGAGCGCGGCCTGTTCGGCGCGCGCGGCCTCCTCGACCTGGGCGATCAGCGCGTCGCGCCGGTTGCGCTCCGCGAGCACCCGGTCCTCGCCGCCGGCGGACACCTGCCGCAGCTCACGCGAGTTGGGCGACCACACGCGCCCGTCACGCGTGACGGCGACGCCGCGGAAGCTCGGCTCGAGCACGGAGAGGTCGTCGACGACCCACACGTCCGCGAGCAGCGCGGCGGCGAGCCGCGCGGCGGGGCCATCGCCGGCCGCGTTCACGTGGTCGGCGAGCCGCACACCGGGACCATCCCCCGCCGCCTGCACGCCATCGGCGAGCCGCGCACCGGGACCATCCCCCGCCGCCTGCCCGCCATCGGCGAGCCGGACACCGGGACCATCCCCCGCTGCCTGCCCGCCATCGGCGAGCCGCGCACCGGGACCATCCCCCGCCGCTTCAACGTGATCTGCGGACCGCGCACCGCGATCATCGCCGGCGGCCGGTACGTGGTCGGCGAACCGTGCGCCGCGGCCATCGCCGGCCGCCGGTACGTGGTCAGCGAGCGGCGCGGCCCGCCCTGCCTCGTGTGCCGGACTTGCGTCGGGTGCGTCCGGCGCCACCAGGGCGGCGCCTCCGTCGCGGCCGGCGCGGTCGAGCAGGCGAGCGGCCTCGTCCATGTCCGCCGCCACCGCGGCGCGCAGGCGCGGGCCCAGCGCGGCCGCGAGGGCGAGCTCGTAGCCGGGGTCGGCGCGCAGCCCGTCGGCCAGCGCCGGCGCGCCGCCCGGCGCGCCCGCCTGGGCGCGCAGGAACTGGTTCACCTTCGCCAGCTCGGCGCCCACGCGCGCAGCCTCGCGGCGCGCGGATTCGGCGGCCCGCTCGAGCTCGCGGCGCGCGGCGCGGGCGGCTTCCGCCGCCGTGTCGGCCGCCTTGCGCCCGGTCGCCGTGCGCGCGGCCTCCTCCCCCAGCGTCTGCGCCTCTTCCACCGCCGCCGCGCGGCGGGTCTCCAGCTCTGCGATCTCCTGCTCGAGCCGCTCGGCGCGATCCTGGGCGAGCTGCTCGAGCTCCGCTTCCAGGACCCGGACCCGCTCGGCGGCGCCGTCGTCGCCCGTGTCCTCCGCCGCCTCGGCGGTCAACGCCTCGACGACCGCGCGGCGCCGCACGGCTCGCTCGGTCAGCGTCGTCACCGCCTGGCGCGTCGCCTCAAGCCGCATCGAGATCCGCTCGTGGGCGGATCGTGCCGCGTGGAAGCGATTGCTCAGCCCCTCGCGCTCGTCGCCGCGCGCCGCCAGCGCCTGCTCGGCCTGCTCGCGCCGCTGGGCGACCTCGCGCAGCTCGCCCTCGGCCGCCTCCGCCGCGGCCCGCGCCGCGGCCACCGCCGCCTCGGCCTCGGCGAGCGCCGCGCCGGCCGCCCGCGCCGCGTCCCGTGCGAGCGTCCAGCGCGCCTCGTCGGTCTGGCGCTCGAGCCGCTCGTGCAGCTCCGCGGCCTCGGCCTGGCGCTTGAGCGGTCGCAGGCGCGTGCGCGCCTCGCGCTCGACGTCGAGCGCGCGATCCAGGTTGTCCTGCGTGCGGTCGAGCTTGAGCTGCGCGCGGCGGCGGCGCTTGCGGTGCTTGCCGAGCCCGGCCGCCTCCTCGATCAGCAGCCGCCGGTCCCTCGGCTTGGACGTGACGATCTCCGCCACCCGCCCCTGCGAGACGACCGAGTGCATCTCCTTGCCCAGCCCAGTGTCGCTGAGCAGCTCGAGCACGTCGGTCAACCGGCACTTCGCACCGTTGACGCGGTACTCGCCGTCGCCCGCGCGGTTGAGTCGCCGCACGATCGAGATCTCGCCCGCAGGCAGGTTGACGGCACCGTTCGCGTTGTCGAGCACCACCTCGACCTCGGCCTCGCTGCGCGCCTGCACCCCATGCGCGCCCGCGAAGATCACGTCCTGCATCGACTGGCCGCGCACCGCCACCGGCGACTGCTCGCCCA
>DATHJG010000445.1:0-2053 GCA_035489875.1 Solirubrobacteraceae bacterium
ATCAGCGTCCGCTGACCAACTTCCTCAAGCGGATCGTCGCCCGGTACGACCCGGCGATGATCGGAACGTTGATCGTGTCCGAGCGGCCGAGTCGCAAGAAGGCGCGCTACGCGGTGATCGACGGGCAGACCCGCCTTGAGGGGATGCGCCACCACGACGAGCCCGTCGCGCCGTGCGTGGTCTACACCGGGCTGACGCGCGAGCAGGAAGCGCAACTGTTCGCTCGGTTCGTGGTCGAGCGCCGGGGCATGGCGACCTACCTCAGATTCCGGTCGGCCCTCGTCGCGAACGACGAAGAGGCGCAGGGAATCGCCGAGATAGTGCGAACCCAAGGATTCAAGGTGGCCGGCGACGGAGACGCAATCGGAATCAAGTCGATCGCCGCGCTCGAGTGGGTCTACCGACGCGACCCCGACCTACTGCATACCGTGCTGTTCGTGATCGGGGATGCTTGGCCAATGGCCAACGGGGACACCGACCCGGGCGAGCGCACGCGCGGCGAGATTCTCAAGGGGATCGCGCGCTTCCTGCGTGAGCAGGACGCCGACCCTGACAAGCTGGCGAAGCGACTCAAGTCGGTCACGCCAGCGCAGTTGCGACACCGGGCCAACGCCCTGCGGGAGGGGTCTGGCTCGTCGGGTTCGTTCGATCGGCATGTGCGTGACGCACTGCTGGGTATCTACACACGCGGGAGGTCGTAGACGTGGCACTCGAGCAGGTTCTATCTGACGCCGAGACGGCAGAGGCGCTGATCGACCAAGCTCGTCGGTTGGATGAGAGATCCGTTGCGATGCGCGAGCAGGCGCGCGACTTCGCACTAGAGGCGGGGAGGTTGCGGGCGCAGGCCGAGAACATGGTCCGGGCGCCGTTGACCCTGCTGCCCGGCGCGTACCACGCGGGGAAGGATGAACGCTCGCGCCGCCGCATCGTCGCCATGCTCGAGGATTGGGGACGCTGCTCGACGGGTCAGATCGCCGATCACCTAGCGCTGACGCAGGCGCGGGTGCGCGCGTGCCTGGCGCAGCTCGAGAAGGAAGGTCGGGTCAAGCGCACCGGCCTGGGTGGCGGCACGATGTACGCCCTGCCATCTGACGAGGGTCCAGCTATCCGGCCGGGGTCGTCGGCGAAGAACATGATCCGCGACGCCGCGCGCACGCTCGACGTCTTTAGCTACGACGAGATCAAGGCTGAGGTCGCCGTCCTATCGGACGCCTCGCTGCGCAAGTGGCTGCCGCAGCTCGTCTCCGACGGCACGCTGCAAGAGGAACTGCTCGACGGTAAGCGCAAGGTCTACGCCTATGCCACGCCGCATCGGACGGGCACGACGCACACCGCGGCTCGGCCCCGCCAGCCACTACCCGAAGCCGTGGTCATCGAGCACGCTCGCCGCTCGCCCGCGCCCGTCGTGGGCACCGGGCGCGGCCGGCGTGCCGGCGCGTCGATCGTCACCGCGCTACTGCGCGAGGTCCGATCGCTCAACTCCGAGCTGGCCGACGCCGGCATCGAGATCGAGATCGTCAAGACCGCGCACTCGTTCACGTTCCGCAAGGAAGGGATCGTCGTCGCGAGCTGCTCGCTAACGCCGGGCGCATCGTCGCTATCGGACACGCGCCGGGACCTGCGTGCTGCGGGCGTGCCGGTCAAGACGTGAAGCCCGACAGCTCGCCGTTCATCAGCTCGGTTGCGCGGCGCGTCGCACTGCAAGAGATCGAGCGCCGGCTCGGCCGGCGCGTGCGCTTGGCGTTCCTAGCCGGCATCGGGTGGGGCGCGCTGCTGATGTGGGCGGTGGAGAGGATCTGAATGATCCACGCCCCGACCCTGCACGACGATCGCTGGTGGTCGATCGACGCCCCGTTCTGTCAGATCACGATCGAACGCCGCCCGCCCTACTGCGACCGTGGCCGCTACCTCGCAAAGGTGTTCCCGCGTGGGCGCTTCGCCCTCGAGTTCGACGAGGCCGACGGCTGGCCCCGCTACTACTTCGATTGGGATCGGATGCTGGCCGAGATCGAGGCATGGCTCCAGATGCGAGAGGAGCAGCCATGACCACGCG
>DATHJG010000446.1:0-2643 GCA_035489875.1 Solirubrobacteraceae bacterium
ACGATCATCCCCGCGTCCGACGCGGTCCGCCGGCTGCTCGGGCTGATGGGCTGGGACACCGATCCCGCGATCGAGATCCTCGAGCCGAGGTGAGCGCGGGTGCGGCACCACCTCCACGTCTAGGAGCCTAGGCCGGCGGCCCGGCGACCTTCACGCGGATCCGCACCGCCGGCTCGACGTCGTAGGTCAGCGCTGCCTCGTCCACCTCGACGACCTGGACCGCGGCCCGATCCGCGCCGGCGTGGACGGCACGGGCGATCGCGGCGTCGCGCGCCGCCTCGAGGGCCTCGCGCCGCTTGTCCGGCCGGTCGGCGCAGATCCGGTCCGCATGACCCGTCACCCGCGCGATCGCGGCGCCGACCGCCGCCGCGACGTCCCCCCCGTCCGGCCGCAGCACGGGTCCCACGCCCGGCAGGTGGTCGAGCACCATGCCGGCGTCGCGCCCGACCGCGACGACCGGCGGCGCCCGCAGGTCGGCGCGTGCGCGGTCCACCGCGCGCGACAGCGCGTCGCCGCCGGCATCCGGGCCGAGGCGGCGGACGTCCGGCATGCGGAACCCCATGCGGATGCCGGCCACGTCGGCGGCCGACGGCGCCTCGCGCGGGAACCCGTGCACGACGGCGCCGACCTCGGTCATCCCGCCGGCCGTGTGGACGACCACGGCCTCGTCCAGTCCGGTCAGGTGGGCCGCCCCGCGCATCGCGTTCGCCGACTCGCTGCCGAGCATGAGCACGGGGAAGCGCACGGCGAAGTCGAGCGCCATCAGCGCGCCGTCGTTCTGGGACAGGAACGGCTCGGCGTCGAGCCGCGCTCCGCGCAGCACCCGTTGCAGGTCGGCCGCCATGGCCCGCGCGGCGCCGGCGAGCGCCGCGTTCAAGATCGCGGAGTTCTCGCGCTCGATCAGGCCCAGCGTCCCGAGCTCGTGGCTGAGCGAGAGGTGCACGCCGTGGCCGAGCTCGCGGCGGACGAGCTCGCAGGCGGCGAGCTCGTGGTCCGGGGCGACGGGCGAGAACACGCCCGTGATCGCGACGCCGTCGACGTCGTCGCCGAGGCCGGCGAGGAAGCGGGCGATCGCCTCCCCGTCGAGCGGCGCCACCGACCGGCCGTCGTACTCGGCGCCGCCGCCGACCACCGCCACGCCGGCCGAGAGCGCGGCGCGCAGCGCGTCCGGCCACGCCGCGAGCGGCGGGACCGCGTGGGTGAGCGGACCGCCGATGCGGATGACCGCCACGCGCCCGACCGTCCGCTCGTCGACGACGCGAGCCAGCGCGTGCCCGGCGCCGACGATCACCCGGCTGACGCGCGCGGGGTCGACGTCGCCGCCGTCCAGCAGCCGCCGGATCGCCACGGCGACCCCCGCGGCGAGATCGTCGCTGGGCTCCGGCTCCGCCTGCGCGAGCATCCGGTCGCGCGCGTCCATCGCCACCGCCTCGGTGATCGCGGCGCCGGCGGCGACCGCGAGCCGGACCTCAGGCGGGCGCGTGCTCGACGGCATAGCCGAACGCTCCCGGACCCGCGACGGCCAGCCCGGGGCCGGATCGCCAGACGTCGTCGGCGGCCGCGGCGAGCACCGCCACGCGATCGCCGCGGCGCAGCGCCTGCGCCGCGATCGGCGCGCCGGTGTCGGCGGCGAGGACCGCGATCAGATCGGGCACGGCGGCGCGCACCGCGCCGTCCTCGAGCGCGAGCAGGAACGCGGTCTGCAGCTCCAGGCGCAGCTGGCGCCCGGCGTCGCCCGCGGTGCCGTCGATCGTGGCGGACGTCCGATCGAGGTCGGTCACGCGACCTTCGATGAGCAGGGACCCGTCCAGCGCGCGCGCGACGGCGCCCGGATCGGTGCCGCCGCCGTCCGGATCGAGCGCGTGCCCCAGCGCGAGCGCGCGTGAGACGGCGCCGGCGCCGGCGGCGGACCGGGCGCGGCGCGCGCTCATCGCGTACGCGGCGCCGGCGCAGACGCCGCCGAGGCCGGCCGCCGCGCTCCGGGCGAGCCGCTCCGCCCACGCGTCGTCCGCCGCGTGGATCACGATCAGGTTGCCGCGGCCGTCGGTGAGCAGGACGGGAGCGGCGGGCACGCCGGCGACGCGCATGGTCCGCTGCGAGAGCCCCGGGAAGGCTCGCCGGGCGCCGGCGGCGTCGACGAGCGGAAGCCCGGCGCGCGCGGCCCACGTGACCGGCAGGAGGCCGTTCGTCCCGGCGGTCTCCAGGCACATCAGCGCGCCCACGTCCGCGCCGTGCAGGTCCTGCGCCGCGTCGCGCAGCGCGCCGCCCTCGTCGCCGCCGAACACCCGCTCGGCGGCCAGCGCGGGCGCGCCGACGATCCCGCAGGGCAGGACGAGCGCGTCGTCGGGCAGGTCGTCGAGCGCGACGACGGGCACCGGGCCGTGTTGCTCCACCGCGACGAGCGCCATCAGCAGGCCCAGCTCCGGCGCTCCCTCCGCCCCGGCGGCAAGCACGCCGCAGCCCCGAGCAAGAGCCGGGAGGTTCGTCGCATCAAGGCGCAGGGACAGGCTTCAGACCAGTGGAGCGGTGGCCGGTCGCGGCCTAGCATACGCCGGGTGGCGTCGCTCAAGCAGCTCGTCGAGTCGCCCGCGCTCGCGCCCCTTCTGAGCTATCTCGTCCGCCCGCGATCCGACCCGCTGGTCG
>DATHJG010000447.1:0-2842 GCA_035489875.1 Solirubrobacteraceae bacterium
GATCCAGCGCGGATCCGGGACGAGGCCGCGGGGGCCGCGGCGCTGCTCGTCAGCTACGCCCGCGTCGACGCCGAGCTGCTCGCCGGCCTGCCGGACCTCGGCATCGTGGCGACGCAGTCGGTCGGCTTCGACATGGTCGACCTCGACGCCGCCCGAGCCCGCGGCGTCTGGGTCAGCAACGTGCCCGGCGCCGCGACCGAGGAGGTCGCCGTCCACGCGTTCGCCATGGGGCTCAGCCTGCTGCGCGGCCTGCCGTTCCTCGATCGCGCCGTCCGCGCCGGGCGCTGGAACTCCGCCGAGCTGCCGCTGTGGCGGCCGAGCGCGGCGACGCTCGGCATCCTCGGGCTCGGCCGCATCGGCCGCCGCCTCGGCGGGATCGCCGGCGGCGTCTACGGGCGCGTGATCGGCCACGACCCGCTGCTCGACCCGGCGGCGTGGCCGGCGGGCGTCGAGCGGGTCTCCCTCGACGAGCTGCTCGACGCGTCGCACGTCGTCAGCCTGCACCTGCCGCTCACGCCCGCCACGCACCACGTCGTCGACGCGGCCGCGCTCGCGCGGATGCGCCCGGGCGCGCTGCTCGTGAACGTGTCGCGCGGAGCGCTCGTCGACGCTGACGCGCTGCTGGCGGCGCTCGACTCCGGACGGCTCGGCGGCGCCGCGCTCGACGTGCTCGTCCGCGAGCCGCCCGCCCCCGACGACCCGCTCCCGCGCCACCCGCGCGTGCTGATCACCCCGCACGCCGCGTACTTCTCGGACCAGGCGGCGCCGGCCTACGTGGTCGAGCAGGCGCGCAACGTCGTGGCCTGGCGCCGCGAGGGCCGGCCGCGCGACGTGGTCGTCGACCCGCGCTAGTACATGATGACGATTCGGCGGAGCGTCGAGCGCCCGGTCCGCGCTTGGTGCTTCGGGTCGCGGGCAACCGGGTAAGGATCGGCCAGTCGACTCCGGGAGCTGCCAGTGCAGGATGTCCGCCTCGACACGAACTTCATCGACTACGCGATCCTGATCACGTACTTCGTGGTCGTCCTCGGCGTCGGGTTCGCGGCGAAGCGCTACATCCACACGAGCCTGGACTACTTCCTCTCGGGGCGATCGCTGCCGGCGTGGATCACCGGCCTGGCGTTCATCTCCGCCAACCTGGGCGCGACCGAGGTGCTCGGCATGGCGGCCAACGGCGCGCAGTACGGCGTGGCGACCGTCAACTACTACTGGATCGGCGCGATCCCGGCGATGGTCTTCCTGGGCCTGGTGATGATGCCGTTCTACTACGGCTCCAAGGTCCGGTCGGTGCCCGAGTACCTGCGGCTGCGCTTCAACAACTCGTCGCACATCTTCAACTCGGTCACGTTCGCGCTCGCGACGGTCCTGATCGCGGGCGTGAACCTGTACGCGGTGGCGCTCGTGCTCGAGCTCATGCTCGGCTGGCCGATCGTCGTCGGCGTCGTCGTCGCGGCGTTCATCGTCGCCGCCTACATCAGCCTCGGCGGGCTCTCGTCGGCGATCTACAACGAGGTCCTGCAGTTCTTCGTGATCATGGCGGCGCTGATCCCGCTGACGATCGTCGGGCTCGTCGACGTCGGCGGCTGGAACGGGCTGCAGGAGAAGATCAAGGGCTCGGCCATCGGCGAGGCCGGGCTGCACGCCCTGCAGGGCACGAACCCCGGTGACGTGACCAACCCGATCGGCTCGAGCTGGATCGGCCTCGTGTTCGGCCTCGGCTTCGTGCTCGCGTTCGGCTACTGGACGACGAACTTCGCCGAGGTCCAGCGGGCGCT
Source organism: Solirubrobacteraceae bacterium (assembly GCA_035489875.1). Lineage (GTDB taxonomy): Bacteria > Actinomycetota > Thermoleophilia > Solirubrobacterales > Solirubrobacteraceae > DASQMT01. Next base: position 1,776 of record DATHJG010000447.1, read on the forward strand.
GTCGGCACGCAACCTGTCAGCGGCGCAGCGGACCCCGCTGATCGGCGCGTTCCCGAAGCTGCTCCTGCCGTTCGTGATGATCCTGCCGGGCATGATCGCCCTGGTCGTGATCCCCGGGCTCGGCAGCGACCAGCCGAACCTGGAGTACAACAACGCGATCCCGCTGCTGATGAACAAGTACCTGCCGAACGGCATGCTCGGGATCGCGCTGACCGGCCTGATGGCCTCGTTCATGGCCGGCGTGGCCGCCAACGTGAGCGCGTTCAACACGGTGGTGACGACCGACATCGTCGAGCCGTACCTCAAGCGCGGGCAGTCCGACGAGTGGTACGTCAGCTTCGGCCGCATCGCGACGATCGGCGGCATCGTGATCTCGATCTTCACCGCGCTGATCGCCTCGACGTACTCCAACCTCATGAACTACCTCCAGGCGCTGTTCTCGATCTTCAACGCGCCGCTGTTCGCGACGTTCATCATCGGCATGTTCTGGAAGCGGATGACGCCCGCGGCCGGCTTGTGGGGGCTGATCGCCGGCACGATCACAGCGGCGGGCTTGTTCATCGGCTACAAGGCCGGCTGGATCGGCTTCGGCTCCGACCTCGACGAGTCGATGTGGGGCGCGGGCTCCGCGTTCGTGGTCGACGCGGTCGTGACGGTGCTCGTGACGCTGCGGACGACGCCGAAGCCGGTCGAGGAGCTGCAGGGGCTCGTCTACGGCATGGCCAACATCGACGAGGAGCGCCGGCCGCTCCGCTGGTGGGAGTCGCCGAAGCTCCTGGGCTCCACCACGCTCGCCGGGGCTGCGATCCTGACCATAGTCTTCTGGTAGGAGCGAACCATGGCTGAGCAGACTCCAGGTCCCCCTCCCGGCGGCGCCGCGCGTGCCGCGCAAGCGGCCAACCTGTTCGACCTGCGCCGGATCATCGGCGGCGTGTTCCTGGTGTGGGGCGTCGTGCTGGTGATCCTGGGCATCACCGAGAGCGACGCCGAGATCGCCAGGGCGGCCGACGTCAACATCAACCTCTGGGCCGGCCTCGGGATGCTCGTGCTCGCCGGGCTGTTCCTGC